>JAAFHI010000297.1:0-3991 GCA_013298335.1 Actinomycetota bacterium | reverse complement strand
CTGTTCCACCGCTTACCGCCGAGGCGCTTGATCATCCGGTTGGTCGAAGTGACCGCCAGCGGCACCATCACCAGAAATCCGAGCATGCCGAAAAAGATGAAGGGGCGGCGAAAGACGTCCACCGCGACCGCCTTGACGTCGAAGCTCTTGTCGAACCAGATGTAGCAGGAAAGGTGAACGGCGGCGTACCAGAAGGCGCAGAGGCCGATCATCCGGCGCACCCGGATAATCCAGGACTGGTCGAACAGCTTCCGGACCGGCGTCACCGCCAGTGTGAGGGTCAGGCAGATGATGGTCATCAGCCCGGTCATCCGGATGATGAATTCGAGGGGATTGGCCCCCAGCCGCCCGGCGATGAAATCCCACCCAGCCAGAAAGAGCGGCAACCCTCCGTTCAGGAGGATGGCCAGCTTGGCAAATCGTACGTTCGAATCGGATTGCTTCATTTTCTCTCCCAAGACTGAACTGATTGGCAACATTAGCGAAATGAGCCGAGCCGTATCAAAAAAAGCCATGCCGGAAAGGCACAAAAAAATTGACTTCATTCAAACCGGACGAATAGTATCCCTTCAAACAGTCAACGTTTTACGCATTACCCATCGAGTGGCGCCAGCTGTATCCGGCAGCCGTCACGGTGACTGAACACCATCTCTTCAAGGAGTGTTGCAATGAACCGTGCTTGCCGCAGTTTAAGTGTGGTTGTCAGTACGTTGTTCCTCGCGGGCGGGGTTGCGGTTTTCTCCCCGGTCAACGGACAGGATATGAAAGCGGCTGTGGCCGCTATCGGAGGCGGCGTACTGGGGGATGGTGTCCAGGAACCAAAAGGCTCACCGGCCACGTCCGGCCAGAGCGGCGTTCCGACCATCAATCCCGACCTGAAAGTTCCCGGAGCGGAAGGCAACAGTTCCGTCAAACCGAAAAGTTCCAAGAAGAGCACCGACATCGGCACTCCTCTGGAAGATCGGTGGCGGATCGGCTTTCCCGAATGGAACCGCATCGTCAAAGGAAACATTTTCAACCCCTATCGGCAGAATATTCTCAAAGGCGACTATCCGATCATCGGCCAGCACACCTTTCTGGTGCTGAACTTCGAGAGCGAGACCCTCGCCCTCACGCGCCGCCTGCCCGTGCCGTCCGACATCAACTCGGTTCGTCCCGGCCAATCGGAATTTTCCGGACGTGGCGAGCAGTTCATCAATAATCAGAAAATCATTCTGTCCGCCGAAATATTCCACGGCGATACCGCGTTCAAGCCCGCCGACTTCCGTCTCAAATTCACGCCGGTTTTCAACATCAACTATGTCCTGACCCGCGAAAACGGGCTTATCAACCGCGATGTTCGCAAGGGTACGACCCGTCTCGACACCCATTTCGCGCTCCAGGAAGCCTTTTTCGAGATCCGGCTCGGCGATACCCCCCGGGTCTTCCCCTTCCTTCGCGGAAAGGGCAGCCGCGGCGGTCACAGCCCGTTCTTCGATTCCACTTCCCTCCGAGTTGGCGTCCAGCAGTTCAACTCCGACTTCCGAGGGCTGATTTTCGACGACTTCAACCTTGGCGCGCGCCTGTTCGGGAACTTCCGCGACAATAAATGGAATTTCAACGCCGCCTTCTTCCACATGCTGGAAAAGGATACCAACAGCGGCCTGAATACCTTCGATTTGCGGGCTCAACGGGTTTATATCGCGAATCTCTATCGACAGGATTTCATCAAGCCCGGCTACACGACGCAGGTCAGCGTTCACTACAACGATGACCAGCCGAGCGTGAAGTACGACCAGAACAACTTCCTCGTGCGTCCGACGCAGGCGGGTCAGGTTCGTCCCCACAGCGTCAAGGCCGGATATTTCGGCTGGACCGGCAACGGACACTTCGGTCGCTACAACATCAACCACGCCTTCTACCAGGTCATCGGTCGCGACAGCTTCAACCCGATTGCCGGGCGCGGCGTCCGGATCAACGCCCAGCTCGCCGCCCTCGAACTTTCGATGGACCGCGACTGGCAGCGGTTCACCATCTCCGGCTTCTTTACCTCGGGCGACGGCAACACCCGCGACGGCACCGCGACGGGCTTCGATTCGATTCTGGATAATCAGATTTTCGCAGGTGGCGAAAACAGCTTCTGGAACAGTCAGGAAATCCGCCTGACCCGCGCCGGGGTGGCGTTGACGACCCAGGGAAGTCTCATTCCCAGCCTCCGCAGCAGCAAGACCCAGGGCCAGGCGAACTTCGTCAATCCCGGAATCATCGTCGCCAATCTTCAGTATGAAGCACTGGTCACGCCCAAGCTCAAGCTGCTTGCCAACCTGAACTATCTTCGTTTTCACCGGACCGAAGTGCTCAAGGACCTTGTGTTCCAGCGTCAGATCGGAAGCAACATCGGCATGGACTACGGGGTCGGGGTCATGTACCGTCCGATTCTCAGTGAAAACATGATCATCAAGGCGGGGGTGAACTTCATGAACCCGCTCGATGGTTTCAAGGATATTTACACCTCGAACTGCTCCGGGCTTGGCTGCGGACAAAGGTCGAGGCTGCTTTATTCGGTATACACGAAGCTTATTTTCACGTTCTGATCTCGTGAACCAACTTCGCCATCTCCGGTTGTTCGTCTGTTGTTCTTCGGACTTCGTGCGTTCCTGACCTTAGGAAGAGGCAATCGCTCATGCAAACTGCGCAGATTCGATCACGACTCAAATTAGTCTCCTGTTGCGTCCTTCTCGGCGCCGCCTTCTTTGCCGTCTGTTTCCAGTCTCTCGCACCGCGCTCCACGGCGCGCGCGGCGACCGGGGAGTCATCCCGTGAAACGGCGGAAAAACCACAGGCTGAAAAGAAAGACGCTCCTCCCGCCGCGCCGGTGGACGCCCAAAGCGCCCACGCCCGGATTTTCAAGGCTTCCAGGGAAAAGACCGAGGATGACTGGAAACTCCAGAACGGGAATGACAGCGGGTGTCTGACCTGTCACACGGGCTATACCGACGGCGACAAAAACGCCCATGCCCTTCCCGACGGCGGGAAGATGAGCATCGGGCGCGACATCACCTGCGTGTACTGCCACGGCGGAAACGGCGAAGTGACCAAGCCGAGCGGCACCGACAAGGGGCAGCCGACCTACATCAAGGCCCAGAACGACGCCCACGTCCAGCCGACCAACCAGAAACTCTGGAAGCGGAAGGACGGTTCGACCAATTCGCGCAACCCCGAGATTTCCTACACGGCGCTGACGAAGGAAAACCTCGACTTCGTCCGCTTCGTGAATCCCGGCGACCTGCGCGTCGCGGAAATCACCTGCGGCGAGTGCCACAACAAGGAAACGAAAAACGACAACCAGGCGCTCATCGTCGACAAGGCCAAGTCCTCGATGATGACCCACGCCGGATTCCTCTGGGCGGCGGCGCTCTACAACAACGGCGCGTATCCGCACAAAAACGCTCGCTGGGGTGAAAGCGTCAACGAAGACGGCGCGCCCCAGACGATCTACTCGCCGAAGCAGCCGACCGCGTCGGAAACCAAGTATCGCAACATCGTTCCCTTCCTGACCCCGCTCTCGCGGTGGGAAGTCACCCAGCCCGGCAACATCCTGCGCGTGTTCGAGCGCGGGGGCCGCAAACTGAGCGAAGTCGGCAACCCGAATCCCGAGTCCGACCTGCCCGGTCTTCCCGAAATCAAGCTCAGTCCGCGCGGTCTGGGAACGGTTCTGCGGACCGACCCGGTGTTCCTCGGGCTTCAGAAGACCCGCCTGCTCGACCCGATCACCTCGCAGCTCGGCACCAACGACCAGCCCGGCGACTTCCGGTCGAGCGGCTGTACCGCGTGCCACACGCCCTACGCCAACGACCGGTCGAAAGTCCATTCGTCGAGCAAGTTCGACTACGCGTTCTCCAACATGGGAACGACCCTCAGCAACGACCCGACGATTCCGAAGGACGAACCGGGTCACCCGATCCGTCACCGGCTGACCAACGCGATTCCGACCAGCCAGTGCATGGTCTGC
>JAAFHI010000400.1 GCA_013298335.1 Actinomycetota bacterium | reverse complement strand
GCCGCGCGCGGTCCGATTTTCCGAATATTTCCGGCGGCCACGTCCTGCCGAGGTCACGCCGCCGCCATTTTCGATACGAATGGAAGCCACAACCATGACCGTGAACAGCGAATCGCACGCCATCGAGTCAATCCTCCACGAATCACGCCTTTTTCCGCCCACGCCTGAATTCGCCGCCGCCGCGCACGTTTCGGGCGAAGCCGAACTCGACCGGTTGCGAGCCGAAGCCGAAGCCGATCCGGAAGCCTTCTGGGCCGATAAAGCCGCGCACCTGCACTGGTTCAAACCGTGGGACCGCGTCCTCGACTGGAATCCGCCGTTCGCGAAGTGGTTCGACGGCGGAAAGATCAACGTCAGTTACAACTGTCTCGACCGCCATCTCGGTTCGTGGCGACGCAACAAGGCCGCCATCATCTGGGAAGGCGAACCGGGCGACACGCGGACGCTGACCTACCAGCAGCTTCATCGCGAAGTGTGCCTCTTCGCCAACGTCCTGAAAAAATTCGACGTCAAGGTGGGTGACCGGGTCGCGATCTACATGCCGATGACGCCCGAAATTGCCATCGCCATGCTCGCCTGCGCCCGCATCGGCGCGACCCATTCCGTCATCTTCGGCGGATTTTCGGCGGAAGCCCTGCGCGACCGCATCAACGACGCCGGATGCAAGCTCGTCGTCACCGCCGACGGCGCGTGGCGGCGCGGCACGGAGGTCAAGCTCAAGGCGGCGGTGGACGACGCCCTCACCCAGACGCCGTCCGTCACGACCTGCATCGTGGTCAACCGCACCGGCTCGCAGATTCACATGCAGCCGGGCCGCGACCACTGGTGGCACGAGATGATGGAAACGGTGAACGACGACTGCCCGGCCAGCGAACTCGACAGCGAACATCCGCTGTTCATCCTCTACACGTCGGGCACGACCGGCAAACCGAAGGGCATCCTCCACACGACCGGCGGCTATCTGACGCAGGCCGCGCTGACGACGAAGTGGGTCTTCGACATGAAGGACGAGGACGTCTACTGGTGTACGGCGGATGTGGGCTGGGTCACCGGCCACAGCTATGTCGTCTATGGCCCGCTCGCCAACGGCGCGACGGTGCTGATGTACGAAGGCGCGCCGAACTTCCCCGAGCCGGACCGCTTCTGGCAGATCATCGACAAATACAAGGTCACCATTTTCTATACCGCCCCGACCGCCATCCGGGCCTTTATCCGCTGGGGCGAACGCTGGGTCCTCAAGCATGACCTGCGCAGCCTGCGCCTACTCGGCACGGTCGGCGAACCGATCAATCCCGAAGCCTGGATGTGGTACCACCAGGTCATCGGCAAGGGCCGCTGCCCGATCGTGGACACCTGGTGGCAGACCGAAACCGGCGGCATCATGATTTCACCCCTGCCCGGCGCGACCCCGACCAAGCCCGGCACGGCGACCAAGCCGCTCCCCGGCATCGACATTGACATCCAGACCAGGGACGGTCGCAGCGTGGGTGTCAACGAAGGCGGCTATCTCGTCATCAAGCGACCGTGGCCGGGCATGCTCCGTACCATCTGGGGCGACGACGAGCGCTTCCGCAAACAGTACTGGGACGAAATCGAGGGCGTGTATTTCGCGGGCGACGGCGCGCGCCGCGACGAACTCGGCTACCACTGGATCATGGGTCGCGTGGACGACGTCATCAACGTCAGCGGACACCGTCTCGGCACTGCCGAAATCGAAAGCGCGCTCGTCTCGCACGAGGCCGTCGCCGAAGCCGCCGTCGTGGGCCGTCCCGACGAGATGAAAGGCTCGGCCATCGTGGCGTTCGTCTCGCTCGAAGGCAGCCGGACCGGCAACGACGAACTCAAGGCCGCCCTGCGCGAACACGTCGCCAAGGAAATCGGCGCGCTCGCCAAACCCGACGACATCCGGTTCAGCGACGCCCTTCCGAAAACCCGCTCGGGCAAGATCATGCGGCGGTTGCTGCGCGAAATCGCGGCGAGCGGCGTGGTCATGGGCGATGTCTCCACGCTGGAGGACTTCTCGGTTCTCGAAAAACTCCGCACCGACGAAGAATAAGGATGAAGGATGAAGGATGAAGGATGAAGGATGAAGGATGAAGGATGAAGGATGAAGGATGAAGGATGAAGGATCATTTTAGTCGGTCGGAAATTTTGGCAAGCGAAAAAACCGCCAAACCTGTATTTTCTTTTTCATCCTTCATCCCTCATCCTTCATCCTTTCCCTATGTCCATCGAAAACAAACCCTTCGAATACACCGGAACCGCTTCGCCGATCATGCCGAGCGAAGCGGCCACGCTCGCGAAAAACTTCAACTGCCCCGACCCAAGTCAGAAGACCTTCGTCGGTCTTCCGCCTTCGATAAAAAACGAATACGGGCTGCCGTCGGGGCTCGAAATCACGCTGACCTTTGAACACGAGGGTCACACCCATTCGCTGACCGCCTTCATCGCCGGCGGACGCGGCGGGATGCTCCGGCTCTCCACCGACGTGATGGATACGCTCAAACTCAAGCCGAACGCGCCGGTCGTCATCCGCCGCGCATCCGGTGAAGGGGCCAGACCGATTTTCCATCTCGGACCGGCTGCCTGACCGTCATGCACTGGGTCATTCAAAACAACATCTTTTCGGAAAACGGCTGGGACACGATGGTCGAGACGCTCGAACGGTTCGGCCTGCCCCATTCGGTTCATCAGGTCGTGCCGTTCATCGGCGAACTGATACCCGAACCGGAACTCGATCACGCGAACGTCATCTGCATGGGGACCTACTCGATGCGCCACACCGCGCGGCGGCGCAGCTGGCAGCCGGGCGTCTTCGATCTGATCGACCAGGATTTCGACCGGCAACTGGCGCACTGGGGCGACCACATGTTGAATGCCGGATCGGTCGTCACGGCGTTTCGGGACGCGGTCTTCACCGCCGACCGGATGTTCGTCCGGCCCGCCAACGACATGAAGTACTTCGCGGGGCGAATCTTCGACCGCGATGAATTCACTGAATGGCAGACCGGCGTGTGCAACCTGAACCTCGACGATCCGGGCAGCCTGACGCCCGACACGCCGATTCAACTCGCCGCGCCGAGGGTCATTCAGGCCGAATACCGTTACTGGATCGTGAAGGGCCGCCTCGTCACCCGCTCGCTCTACAAGCGGGGCGACACGGTGTTTTATTCGGATGAAGTGGATGAACGGGTTGACCGCTACGTCGCGGAACGCATCGCCGAGTGGTCGCCGCACGAGACATTCGTCATCGACGTCTGCGACACGCCCGACGGCCTTCGCATCGTCGAAATCAACACCCTGAACGCCTCGGGCTTCTATGCCGCCGATGTTCAAAAACTCGTGATGGCGCTGGAAGCGGCGTACCGCCAATAGAAGCGCTCCCTCCCTGACGGTCGGAATTCCATACCCATTCCACCAGGGGTATGGAATTCCGACCGTCAGGGAGGGAGCGCACTTTTCACGGGAAAAGAATGTGTTCGCTGTGCTATAAGCGAACTTCCATCAAGTCTCTTTTTGGCATTTTACACGGGAAAAACCATTTTCACCGCCTTCACGTTTATGAAGAAAAACGAATCTTCCGCCGCCATCGCGGCCTATCGGGAAGCCGTGGATCTCTCCACCGCGCCGCCGCTCGACGCGCGCAAATACCTCTTCAATCGCGAACTGAGCTGGCTCGAATTCAACCGCCGCGTCCTTGAAGAAGCCCTCGACACGTCGCACCCGCTCCTCGAACGCCTGAAGTTTCTCGCCATCTTTTCAACCAATCTTGACGAGTACTTCATGATCCGCGTGTCCGGCCTTCAGGAAAAACTTGAAGAGGAAAGCCTCGAACTCTCGCCCGACGGCATGACGCCCGCCGAGCAGCTTCGCGAGATCAGCAACCGCATCCGCCCGATGCTCGCCGAGCACAACCGCTGCCTGACCGAAGACGTGCTGCCGGCCCTCGCCGCCCAGGGCATCGTCGTCAATTCGTTTTCGGACCTGAACGAAGCGGAGCGGGCCTTCGCCAACAAATACTTTCTCGAAAAGGTCTTCCCCGTCCTGACGCCGCAGGCCGTGGACCCGAGCCACCCGTTTCCCTACGTCTCGAACCTCAGCGTGAATCTCGCGGTCATGGTCGAATCCGAGGGGAAAGTTGAGCCGGGCAGCACCAACGGCATCCGGTTCGCCCGCGTGAAACTGCCGTCGAACGTCCACCGCCTCGTGCCGATCGACGAGTCCGGCAGCCGCTTCACCCTGCTGGGAAGCCTGATTGCCGCCAACGCCGACAAGCTGTTCCCGGAAATGAAATACGGCCAGTTCCACCTCTTCCGGGTCACCCGCGACGCCGACATCGAAATCCGCGAGGACGAAGCCAACGACCTGCTCCGCACCCTGCAACAGCATTTGCGGAGACGCCGGTTCGGCGCGGCGGTCCGCCTCGAAGTGTCGAGTTCGATGCCGCTCGACATGGTCGAAAACCTCACGCGATCGCTCGACCTCGGACCGGAGGACGTCTACGCCATCGACGGACCGATGAACGTCCCCGACCTGATGCGGCTCTATTCGCTCGACCGGCCCGAACTGAAGGACCGCCCGCTCCAGGTGCGCGTGCCCGAACCGCTCCGGCGCAAGGCGAACATCTTCGACATCATCCGCGGCCAGGACGTCCT
>JAAFHI010000859.1 GCA_013298335.1 Actinomycetota bacterium | reverse complement strand
CGTGCTCACGGTCGGACTGGGCGCGTTTTTCATCGTCGGCGTCCGCATGGTCCAGATGAACCTCGAAAACGAACTCGACGTCGCGGCGTTCCGGCAGGCGGTGGACATGTTCATCGTCAACGTCCAGCCGGATCAGGCCGACGGCGTGAGCGAGATCATCCAGAAGGAAACCGGCACAACCCCGAACTTCATCCCGACCGTGTCGGCGCGCATCGTCGGCGTCAACGGCGGTCGCATCGACTACACCGCCATGACCGACCGCCTCCGGCGCGGGCGCATCGACCGGGAATTCCGGCTGACCTACCGGGCGGGGCTCGACCGGGCCGAATCGGTCATCGACGGGACCTACTGGCCCGCCACCGCCGCGCCGACCCCGGAAATCTCGATCGAGGAATCCATGCGCGCCGACCTCGGGGTCAAACTCGGCGACACGATCACGTTCGACATTCAGGGCCGGGAAATCACCGCCGCGGTCACGAGTTTTCGAAAAGTCGAATGGCGCAAGACGAACAGCGGGTTTATGGTAGTCTTCCGTCCGGGAACGCTGGAAAATGCCCCGCAAATCCTGTTCGCCCCCATCAAGTACGGTGGCACGGCTGTGCAACGTTCGGCGCTTCAGACGCAACTTGTGAAGCGCTACCCGAACGTCACGGTCATACAAGTGCAGGACGTGGTCGAACGCGTCCGAAAGGTACTGGAAGGCGTCTCGCTGGCCGTGACGTTTCTGGGTGGTTTCGTTTTTATCAGCGGCATCGGCATTCTCGTCGGCGCGGTGGTGATGACCAAGTACCAGCGCATGTACGAAGCGGCCATTTTGAAAACCCTCGGCGCGAAACTTCCCACGCTGTTTCTCATGGCGCTCGTGGAATACGGCGTGCTCGGCCTCGCCGCCGGCAGCGTCGGGTCGGTCGCCGCCATCGGTTTGAGCTGGCTCATCTCCACCAAAGTCATGAAGATCGGCTGGCTCGCCTTTCCCGGCTTCTCGCTCGGAGCGGTCGGCGTGACCGCGGCGCTCGTCGTGGCAGTCGGACTGATTTCGAGCTTCGACGTTCTGCTGAAAAAACCGCTCGGCGTGCTGCGGCAGGAAGCCGGGTGAAGATTGGGGGTTGGGTTCTGGGTTTTAGGTCTTGGGGGTTGGGGGTTGGGTTTTGGAACGTTGGCATTCTGGACAAATATCTGCATTCGGAACCCATCACCCCGAACCCAGAACCTAAAACCCAGAACCCATCACCCCGCACCCAGAACCCAAAGCCCAAAACCATTCTTCCATTCAGGAACTGGCTTATGCGTACTTCCTCTCGAATCGTCGTTTTCATGGCTGCGGCGCTGGCGCTCGTCGGTCTCGGACTGCCTGTGCTGGTCGAGGCGCAGCGGGAATACACCCCGATCAAGGTCATCCGCGTACCGACGGTCGCCCGCACCTCCTCGGGACCGCGACCGCAGCCGCGCGTCGTGGTGAAAGCCAAGCTGTCGGATGAAGATATTCTGTGGAACCAGATTCGGAATTCCGACGACCCGAAACCGCTCAAGGACTACATGACGAAATTCGGCGAGGGCGGGAAGTACTTCAAAATCGCCGAACGGCTGACTGAAACCCTCGAAACCGAACGCGCCCGCAAAATCGCCAACGGCAGCACCGATTCCGACGCCAAACTGCTTCAGTCCGAACTCGAATTCAATCAGTTCCAGACAGTTTCCATAGACGACCTGGGCAACCTCAAGGACCCGAAAATCGGGGAGGCGGAAGTGCTGGCGCTGGAACTCGCGGAAGGTGTCTACATGGAACTCGTCAAGGTCCCCGCCGGAAAATTCACGATGGGATCGCCGGAAGACGAAGTGGGTCGCGACAAGAACGAGAAGCAGCATGAGGTCAACGTTCCGGCTTTTTACATGGGACGGTTCGAAATCACGCAGGCGCAGTGGGAATTCATCGCCAAGCAGCCGAAAATCGCCATCGATCTGCCTGAAAACCCGTCCTACTTCAACCGGGCGCGGTTGCAGGGTCTGAAAGACACCGAAACCCTGCCGGTCGAGAACATCACCTGGAATCAGGCGGTCGAGTTCTGCAAGCGGGTCGCGCGCGCCACCGGCAAGAAATTCCGGCTGCCGAACGAAGCGGAGTGGGAATACGCCTGCCGGGCGGGTTCAACCACCACGTTTTCGTTCGGAAACGCGCTTAACACCCGCGTCGCGAACGTCAACGGCCAGTTTCCCTATGGCAAGAGCAAAAAAACGCCGACGGTCGGACGCACCGTTCCGGTCGGCTCGCTCGGCATCGCCAATGCGTTCGGCCTGTTCGACATGCACGGCAACGTCTGGGAGTGGTGCCAGGACGCCTTTACCGAGGACTACGCCAACGCGCCGAGCAACGGTCGCCCCTATGACGTTCCCGGCGCGATCTACCGGGTCCGCCGCGGCGGCTACTGCATCTTCAAGCCGGAAATCTGCCGGGCGGCCATGCGTGGCCGGGCTGAACCGGACGCCAAGGGCACCTGCGCGACCTGCATTGCCTTCACCGGCATGCGCATCGCCATTTCCGGCACCGACATGGTGATGGCGGAAGACGAGAAGTGAGAGTGGAGAGTGGAGA
>JAAFHI010000131.1 GCA_013298335.1 Actinomycetota bacterium | reverse complement strand
CCCGTAATTGCGATAACTCAACCCCGCGCGGGCGGCGGCGTCCCACAGATAGAGCGTTTCCGGCTCGGCCACGTCGCGCCCGCCGTTCCGATAGGGAATGTAGCGTTCGAGAAACGCCCGCGCCTCGGTCGTCCCGACGGGCTGCGGGAAAGCCGGCGGCGTGTTGGACTTCGGCTGGATGTTCGGCAGCCGGTTGAAACCTTCATAATCGTAGGACCGCGAACCGCGCGAATATCCCCAGCGAAACGCCTTGTCGGTGTAGTCGCTCGAAAAGGCCGCCGTGGACCAGTTGTGTCCGTCCGGACTCGCTTCGGAATTGACGAAGAACCGGTCGAACAGACCGAACCGGCGGGCCAGTTCGCGGTGATTCGGGCTCACGATCTGCCGGGTTCCGTCGAGCGCGACGGCGGCCTCGCTCTGGCCGAAAATCGCCAGACTCGCATCGCCGTCGGCGCGCGTACCGTCGCCCGCCCGGTCCATATCGCCGAACACCGCGTCATAGGTCCGGTTTTCCTTGATGACGTAGATGACGTGCCGAAAGGGCGACGGCCCCTTGAACAGCCGCGTCCGGCGTTCGCCGATCAATCCGGCGTTGCGCATGACCAGTTTGGTATAGCGGTCGAGTTCGACTTCGCCCGGAATCGCAATCCGGCTGATCGTCCCGGCCACCAGCGCCACGCTGTACTGACCGCCCTTGCCGCCCCGACCAAAACCCACCGGGAACCGGTCATTGGGCGCGTTCGGATACATCGCGCCGTCGTTCGCCATGACCGATGAATTTTCAAAACCCGTCCCCTTGCCGTTGCCGACGAACAGCCGGTCGCCGACCACCGCCACCGCCGACGGATAGAACCCGGTCGGGATGAACCCCTTCAGCACCGACCGACGGGAGGTGTCGGGTGTCGGGTGTCGGGTGTCGGTTTTTTTCTTTTGAGTCTTTTCGGCCTCGCGACGGCGCTCGGCCCGCTCGGAAGGTTCGGATCGCTCGTCATCGTCGTCATCCTTTTTCCGCGCCGCCTGACCCGATTGCGGGGCCTCCGCCTGTTCGGCCAGCGCGACGACGGCGACGGAATTGCCGTGGGCGTTCGCCACGTAGAGCGTTTTGTCGTCGGGCGACAGCGCCAGCCCTTCGGGACTGCCCCCGATGGCCGTCGTTTCCGGCAGGCGAACGGAAATGCGTTCGAGTTCGACGTCCCGCTCGGTGTCGATGACGCTCACGCTGTCGGCGTTCGAGTTCACCACGTAGAGCCGCGTCCGCGCGGCATTGGTCGTCATGGCCGTCGGATGCCGCTCGACCGGGATGAACTTCGCCGCTTTGGTCGCCGGGTTCACGACCGCCACCGAGGCCCCGCCCCAGCACGAAACGTAGACTTTTCCCTGCCCCGCGAGCGTCACGCCATAGGGATAGGCCGCCTGCCCCGGATGCGCCGGGTCCGTCAGCGATACGGTCTCGAATTTCGGCGTTCCGTAGACATCGCGAACCACGCCGAGGCTGTCGGCCAGATTGTTCGCGGTAAAGAGCGTGTCGCCCGCGAGCGCGATGCCGAGGGGAAATACCTGCGCCACGCCACCGTTGGCGCGCGTGGTCACCGCCGCCTCGGCCATTCCCGAAAGATCGATGAAGGGGGCCGTCACCGGCGTGTTCGGTTCGCCCGCGCCGGGGGAAATCGGCAGGGACGCACCCGGCTGAAACCTGAACACCCAGACCCTGTTTTCATTTCCGCCCGAAGCGAAAAGCGTGAAGCCTCCGTCGGACCGTGGCGTCGGATCGAACGCCGCGCCGACCGAAACGCTCTGGGGATTCGGGAAATAGACATTTTGAATGACGCTCGGCTCGGGCCGGTGCAACAGATCAATCACCGCCAGCGACTGGTGAAACTTCGAACCCGCGTTGAACTGCACCCCATAGCCGCTGTTGACCGCTACCAGATACCGACCGCGTCCGTCGGGACCGCCACGGTCGGGCGAGCGGAGGAAATCGACCGGCAGCGAACCGACCGCGGGCTGGTGGGTGGCCCGATCCCGCACGAGCGTTCCGGCGGGAGTAATCCGCCGACCCGGTTGCGGCTCCGGCATCCGGTCGGCCCGCAACGAGACGAAGCCCCCGATAAAGACCGTTCCGGTGACGATGAAGACGAACAGCCTTCGCGATACCGACTTCCAGGACACTGAATTCATCAACCTTTTCCCGAATATGCCGCGCCGGTCAACGGCCTCGGCGTTCGCGCAAAACACCTTCGGCAATGAAGAATTGCCCGAGGTAGTAGGTCACCATGACCGCCCACCGGGAAGCCCCGAAAGGCTCGACGAACCGGTTGACGGCAATCATCGAATCCGACAGGACAAACCAGAGCGCCCCCGTCCAGACCCAGCCCGGCGAGTCCCGGCGAAAACCCGCCGCGATTCCCATGGCGGTCAACACTGTTCCATAGACCACCAACGGCAGTTGAATCCCAACCTTCGAGGCCAGAACCGCGTTCAGGATCACGCCGTAGACCAGCAACCCCGCCGCGAACCACAGCTTGCGCGCCGTGACCTCGATACGGGGCAGAAATCCCGCGCAGTAGAAGAGATGGCCGACCAGAAACGCGCCCAGACCGGCGAAGAACAATCGGTCGTCGAGATCGAGCAGAACATCGCCGAGCGCCGAAAAAAACAGCCCGACGGCCACGAGCCGCTCGGGCAGTGCCGTCGAACCGCGCCACACCCGAACCGCCAGAAACAGGACCGGGAAGGCCTTGACGAGAAAACTCAGCGGATAGGGTTTGACCGGAATCGTAAGCAGGTAGGCCGCGGCGGCCACGCCGAAGAACAGCATCGCCGCCCGCTCGCCGCCCTGTCCATCCTTCCGGTGATTCATCCGCGCTCCACAAAAAGAGCGTCCCGCCGGACCAGTCGGGCTTCGAGCGGGACGCATCGTTCATTCTGAACCGGAAGTTACCCCGCCTGAGGCGGTTTCCCGTTGGTTTGCCCCTTGTCGGGCGCGGCATCGACGTCCACCCGGATGTCGCCGTTTTCATGGAATCCGTTGCCGTTCTCCGGCCCCTGATTGTCGCGCAGGGCGCTCTTGAAACGGTCGAATACCGAGGTCGTGCCGTCGTCCGCCGGTTTGTCGTAGCGGTTGTTGCCGTAGTAATACCCGTAGTAGTCGTAACCGTAGTAGCTGCTCTGTTCGAGCGAAATGCTGTTGAGCACGACGCCGAGCGTCCGGGTGTTGGCTTCGTCCAGCTTGCGGCACGCCCGCTTGACGATTTCCCGCTTCGAACGTTCGCTGTGGACGACCAGCACCACGCTGTCGGCCAGCGCCGAAAGAATCGTGGCGTCGGCAAAAGACAGAATCGGCGGCGAGTCGAGAATGATGTAGTCGAACTTCTCGATGGCGTAGGCCAGCAGCGACCGCATGCGCTGCGAGCCGAGCAGTTCCGCCGGATTCGGCGGCAACTGGCCGCAGGGCACGACGGTCAGGTGCGGAATCGTCGAATCCACGAAGATTTCCTCGACCTTGCACTGCCCCGACAGATACCGCGAGAGCCCGGCGTGGTATCCGGCCTTCAGCACCTTGTGCAACTGGGGACGCCGAAGGTCGCAGTCCACGATGAGGATCGAGGCCCCGGTCTGGGCCAGCGAAATGGCCGTATTGAAGGAAGAGGTCGTCTTGCCTTCGCCCGGCTGGCTGCTCGTGAAGAGGATGATGCGGTTGCGCTGTTCCTCGGAGGACGACAGCAGGATCGAGGTTCGCAACTGGCGGTAGGCTTCGCCGACCTGCGAGTTGGACAGCGCGAACGCCCGCAAACCGATGTCGAAGTCCGCCGGGACGAATTCGCCGTCCGACAGGCGCATCAGTTCCTCGCCGGTCCGACCGCCCGCGCCGTAATAGTACCCGCCCTTCGAGAGCGCCTTCTGATTCGCCATCGGAATCAGTCCGAGCGTCGGGAGGTTGATGATGCGATCCACGTCCTCGACCGACTTGATGCGGTTGTTCATGTACTCGCGCAGGAACGCGAGCCCGACGCCGCCGAACAGCGACGCGAAAAACGAAACCAGCAGGGTATAGGGAATGCGCGGGCTGATCGGGCCGCCCGGCAGTTCGGCGTAATCGGCGACGACGATGTTGTTCAAATCCATGTTTGAACCGATCTGGGTTTCCTTGGCGGTCGTCAGCAAGGACTGCAACATCTTCTTCTTGTTTTCAATGCCGTCGGACTTCAGACGCTGGACGATGCCGTTCTCGTTCTGAACGATCAGTTCCGATTTCGCGGTGTTGGCCTTGGCGCGGAGTTCGTTCTCGCGCTGCTTGGCGCCCTCGAAGTTGGTGCGGATGCGGATCAGCACCGCTTCCTTGATTTTTTTCTGCTGGTCCTCGAGTTCGGCGATTCCCTTGTCGACCTGCTGCACGTCCGGGTGCAGCTCGGTAAAGGTATTCAGCAGTTCCTCGCGCCGCTGGCGCAGTTCCGTCAGCCGGATGCGGATCTGCTGCATGCTCGGGTCGGTATTCGCTTCGCTCAACGAATCGAACGGCGTCTCGAGACTGGCGCGATACAGCGACTCCGTCTTGATGCGGGCATCCTCGGCGTCGAGCAGCGATTTGTTCAATCCCTGAAGACGTTCAAGTTCGGGATTCTTGTCCTGTGAAATCGCGACGATCTTGTGGGATTTGAGATAATCCGCGAGGCCCTGTTCCTCTTCCCGGATTTCCTGCGAGAGCTTGGCGGCGGTATCGACCAGAAACGTCTGCTGCTTGGTGTTCACGTTGACCCGGTCGGAAACGTTCCGCTCGACGAACACGTCAACGATCATGTTCGCGACCTTCTGCGTGTACTCCGGCATGTGATGCTGGAACGTCACCCGCACGAGGCGCGTCCGGGGGACGGCGGCAATCTGGATGCCGGCGGCGATTTTCCCGACGTAGGACCCATACCGTTTCATGTCGGCATTGATGTCGTTCCCGGTCGAAGAGGCCGCCGTCTCGACCTGGGGCAGCGCGTCGGTCTGGGGCTTGACGATTTTCTGGCGTCCACGCGGAGAGCGGATGAAGTCGCTCAAGGCCGCGCCGATGGTGGTCGGTCCGCTGTTGATGAATTCCGGGTCCTGGTCGAGTTTCAGCCGCTTCGCCACTTCGAGCAGCAGCGACGGGCTGGTCAGCTTCCGCAACTGGGTATTGTAATAGTCGGGATCGACCGTGTTCGGCGTGAAGGTGAAGCGCCCCCCGCTCGTGAACGGGGCCTTTTCCGGATCAATCTGGATCTGACTCGACGATTCGAAAACCGGCTGGACACGCGACAGGGCGAGGGCCGTGACCGCCATCACCACCACGACGCAGACGATGATGGTCGTCTTGTGACGCAGCAGTGTGCGCAGAATCTGTCGAACCTGCTGGGTATCCTCGTCAATCGAGGCCACATCGTATTTGTAATTCCCGCGACGTCGCGGACGATCCATCGCGACCTGCGGGTCGCGGACCTGAATCTCCTGATTCAGTGTGGAAAGGGGCTGAAGTGATTCTTGCGGCATAAAACAAAACCGATTCGAGAAACGGAAATATCGGAATGGAAGTCAGTCTGATGACCGGGGCGATCAACGGCGCACGGCCCAGCCGCGCCAACGGATGGACAGAGGGAAAATCGCCAAAAAAACGCACGCTGCCTGATAATCAAGCCACGACTATACCCAAAGACCGGAAAGACGCGCAATGCGCCACGCTTTATACCGCAAAGGAACGGACCGGGTTCGGCGTGCTCACTTGGGGAAAACCCGCTCGCCATTTTCATCGTCGATGACGATGGCCTCGACCGGACAGGCCTTGGCGGCTTCGAGAATCGTCTCCGCGTCGGCCCCGTTCGGGTCGATGACGACGGCGATATTGTCGGCATCGAGCGCAAAAACGGTCGGCGCGACGGTGATGCAGGGCCCGGCTCCGATACACCCCTGAGGCCCCCGGCGGCGAACGGTGATCTTGTACATGCAACCAATTCCCTTCAAATCGAAAGATTTACGTCAAAGGTCAATACTTGGCCCGTGAGACGTGTCCGACACATATCACAGGCCGCCAGACACACCGCAAAAAAACAATCGCGACAAAACAATCGCAACGGGCGATTCACGGTTTCAAACGCCGAGGGCATTTGCTAGAAACAGTCACATCCTGAAATACGCCGAAACGAATCAATGACCGTTCCAGTCGCCGCGACCGTGTCCGACGCCGCTTCCCGGACCATCGAGACCCTGAAGTTCGACAATACCTATGGCCGGCTGCCCGAGGCGTTTTACACGCGCCTCGCCCCGACGCCCCTTCCGAACATCCGATTGGCGAACTTCAACGCCGATGCCGCCGCGCTCATTGAACTCGACCCGCGCGAGGCCGGACGGCCCGAATTCGCGGAGTATTTCGGCGGCACCCGCCCGCTCCCCGGCGGCGACCCGCTGGCGATGCTCTACGCCGGACACCAGTTCGGCTCCTACGTGCCGCAACTCGGCGACGGTCGGGCCATCCTGCTCGGCGAAGTCCGCACCAGCCGCGGCGAAAAATGGGACCTTCAACTGAAAGGCGCGGGCCGGACGCCCTACTCCCGCATGGGCGACGGACGCGCTGTGTTGCGCTCGACCGTGCGCGAGTACCTGTGCGGCGAGGCCATGCACGGGCTGGGCATTCCGACCACGCGCGCGCTGTGCATTCTGGTCGGCGATGAACCCGTCTATCGCGAGACGGTCGAGCGCGGCGCGATGCTCATCCGCATGTCTCCGAGCCACGTCCGGTTCGGTTCCTTCGAAATCTTCGCCCATCGCCGCCAGAACGACCGCCTGAAGGAACTCGCCGACTACGTTATCGAACAGTTCTTCCCCCATCTTGTCGAAGTGGCCGCAGAACGGCGCTACGCCGATCTGCTCGGCGAGACGGTCGCCCGCACGGCCCGGCTGATGGCCCGCTGGCAGGCCGTCGGATTCGCGCACGGCGTGATGAACACCGACAACATGTCGATTCTGGGACTGACGCTCGATTACGGGCCGTACGGGTTCCTCGACGACTACGATCCCGGCTTCATCTGCAACCACTCGGACTACACCGGACGCTACGCCTTTGACCAGCAGCCGGCGGTCGGCTTCTGGAACCTGACCCGGCTGGCCCAGGCGCTGCTTCCGCTGATGACCCAGGAAACCGCGCTCGCCGCCCTCAACACCTTCCGCGACATCTGCTTCAAACACTACGAGGAACTGATGTTCGCCAAGCTGGGCTTCATTGAAACGAATGAAGACAACCGGTTTCTGCTAACCAGTCTGCTCATGCTCATGGAGCGCGACCGGGCCGACTACACGACCGTCTGGCGACGCCTCGGCTCGATTTCAACTTCCGATGAAGCAGCCCCGGCCAACCGGCGCGTCCTCGACGCCTTCACCGACCGCGACGCCGCCGCCGCGTGGCTGCGCGATTACGCCGCGCGCCTGAACGCCGAGGGCCGCCCCGACCCTGACCGCAAACGCGCAATGGACGCCGCCAATCCGAAATACATCCTGCGGAACTACCTCGCGCAGACCGCCATCGAACGGGCCGAGCAGGAGGATTTCACTGAAGTCGACCACCTGCTCGACCTCCTGCGCCGTCCCTTCGACGACCAGCCGGAGAACGAACG
>JAAFHI010000778.1 GCA_013298335.1 Actinomycetota bacterium | reverse complement strand
GCGCGAAAGGAAGGTGCAGGGGTGAAGGCGTCCGACCGGGGCCGGGCCATTTCAAATTCTTGGAAAGAAATCGGTTACGCCGGTTCAAAACACCGGATTGCTTCGGAATTCAGCAGGGCTTCGAGGTCGAGGACGGCCAGAACCCGGTTGGCCAGGAAATGCACGCCGACGAGGTAGTCGCCGATGGCGTCATCCGCCGTCGCGTTCAAGGGGCGCAGTCCGCCGTCGGGAATCCGGACAAATCCTTCCACCCGGTCAACCACCAGGCCGGTTCGAAGGTCGCCGGAACCGGTCTCGACGATGACCATCCGGTTCAGGAACGGGTCGGGAACCGCCTCCGGGAATCCGAGCAGCCGCCGGAGATCGACCACCGAGAGGATTTCGCCGCGCAGGTTGGTCAGACCGCGCATCCAGTGCGGCGTCTGGGGCAGGTAGGTCGTCGTCGGCACCAGCCCGATTTCCTTCACGGCGGCGGCCTCGACGAGAAATCCCTTTTCGCCCAATCCGAGGTGGAGGTAGCGAACCCCCGCGCGCGAATCACGAAACCGTTCGCCGCCGGTCTCCCGTGGGTTTTCAGCTTCGGCGGGGATGTCGCTTTCGAGTGATTCGACCAGCCGTTCGAGCGAGCCGTCCGGCGCGGGAAGAAACGGCGGCGATTCCACCGGAATTTCGGCGGGTTCGACGTTCAACGGGCCTTCCGAGTCCGCGACGAATGTTTCACCCAGTTCCACGGGTGTTTCCGGCGTTGCCACGACGGGCTCGACGCCCGCGGTCTGGCGAAGTTCGGAGACGAAGGCAACCAGCGGTTCGGTTTCGACCGGCTGGGCGTTGAGGGGGTGATCCAGCGTCACGGGAATCGGTTCATTGAAATCCAAGCCGCCGCCGACCGCTTCAGGGCGGGGAAGCGGGCTGGCGTGGACTTCGTCGACACCGGGATTTTCGACAACCGGACCAGACTCCGTCTCCAATGGATCGGGATCGGCCACCGGCAGCTCGAATTCCGGGGGAAGTTCAAATCTCGGTTCGGAACTTCCCCCCGTCGGTTTGGCCGCCATCGGCGGAAGTTCGAGCGAAAGGAACGGGTCTTCCACGACGGAAGCGGGTTCCTTTCTTTCACCGAGGATGGGCGGAAGTTCGAGAATCGGTTCGTCGTTCATGGACAGCTCACAGTTGACGGGCGATGGCGTCGAGGAGGTCTTTTTCCTCGAAGGGTTTGGTCAGGTAATCGTCGGCCCCCTGCGACACGCCCCAGAACCGGTCGCTGCGCTGGCTCTTGCTCGTCAGCATGATGACCTTGATGTCGCGGGTGGCGGCGTTTTCCTTGAGGGTTCGGCAGGCTTCGTACCCCGTCTGGCGCGGCATCACCACGTCGAGAATGATCAGGCGCGGCTTTTCCTGCATGGCTTTGGGAAGCACCTCGTCGCCGTCGGACGCGGTCACCACCTGGTAGCCGCGATCCGTCAGAATCCGGGTTACCAGTTGAAGTTCAATCGGACTGTCGTCCACCACGAGAATTTTGGTCATGTTTCCTCCTGAAAAGTAGGTCGGTTGGATTGCCAGCTCGGCCAGTCGGGGCTGAACGAGTCGGAGCAGCCCTTCAAATAAAATGTCCGGGTCGAGGTCCGCCGAAATGACCGCGACGCCGTTCGCGTCGAACCCCAGAAGCTGATCGAGGCTCAAATGTTCGGGCCGGGCGGTCGAAACGACGACCGGCAGGGTCGGAAAAACCGCCAGAAACCATTCGACCAGACTGTCGCCCCGGTAGTGGGGCATCAGCACGTCGGCGATGATGGCCGCCAGCCGCCGGTTTTCGGCGGTACAGACCGCCACCGCCTCCTCATCGGTTTCGGCCCGGAGGAGATCGAATTCACAAGCCGCCAGCGCCCGGAATTCCTCCGAGACGATCCCCTCCTGACCGACAATCAGCAGCGCAGGGCGAAAATCCCCAGGCATGGCGTTTTCCCCTAAGCCGTTCCCCAAATTGATTTTTTGGTCTGGTTCGGTTCGGGGGCCGTGTCCGGACGCCGATACTTCTCGACCGTCGCCAGCAGCGTGCCGGGATCGAACGGTTTGGTCAGATACTGGGTCGAGCCGGCGATCTTCCCCTTGACCTTGTCGAAAAATCCGTCTTTTCCGGAAAGCATCACCACCGGAATGCTCTTGAGGGTCTGGTTCTTGCGGATCAGGCGGCACACCTCATAGCCATCCATCATCGGCATGGCGATATCGAGCAGGATCACGTCGGGCAGGCAGTCGTTCAGCATTTTGAGGGCGTTCATGCCGTCTTCCGCCTCGATGACCTGGTAGCCTTCCTTCTGGAGCGTCGAGGAAATGGCCCGCCGGATGATGGCGCTGTCGTCGATCGTCAGAACCAGACCCCGGATCGAAGTCGGCGCCGGGGTGGGCTCCGCCGCTTCCTTCTTCTGCCGGAACCGGTCGGGCGACAGGGAATACTCTCCCGAACGGGCATTTTCGGCGGCAATGGCTTCCTCGATGGCCGCCCGGGCCACCGGTCCGGCGCTCGTTTCGGTTTCCCTGACCGGCTCGACCGGCGGCGCGGGGGATTCGGGCGGTTTGGGCGGTTTGGGCGGTGACTGAAGAAGTCCGCTCATTTCAAAGGTTCGGCCATCCGGATCCTCCGCGGGACGGGGCGGGGCGGGTTGCGTTTCCGGCAGAACCGGCATTTCCCGGGTTGGAGGACGCAGCCGGTTCAGCCAGTCCTTGGCTCGCGTGTTCTGGGCGTTCAGCGCGACCACGTTTTCGAGGTAGCGGATGGTTTCCTGCTGGTCGGTTTCGACCGTCGCCAGCCACAGCCAGGCGGCCTCGCAGGTCGGATCGAGGAACACGACCTCCGAAAAATGCTG
>JAAFHI010000969.1 GCA_013298335.1 Actinomycetota bacterium | reverse complement strand
GGGGCGGCGAGGAGTTCTTCTCCGGCTTTCAGGATGCGGGCGGCGCGGGCGAGCGGTCCGTTCGAGGCGTCTTCGGCGGCGGCGGCGAGCGTGGCGTTGCTGGTGGATTTGAGCAGGTCGCGCAGGGCTTCGCGGGCGGTCGTCTGTTCTTCGCGGCTCGGCACGGCGAGGATGATCGGCCAGAGATCGGCTTCGGTCGGCGTGTCGCGTCCGTCGAGGATGGCGGCGGCGGCGATGAGTTTCTGGACCTTTACGGCGCGGCGGTCGGACAGCGCGATGCCGGCCTGGCGCAGCAGCCGGAGCGCCTGCGCGAGCGCCGGGCGGATGCCGGTGAGGTCGGCCTGTCGCGCGGCCTTGGCGAGTGTGTCGAGATCGGAAATGAAGGCGGTGCGGCCCCCCTGCGCGCCGACGGCGTTCCATCCGCCTTCGAGGAGTTCCTCGATGCGGGGGTCGGGAATCGGGTCGAGGTACATCCGGGCCAGAAAGCGGTCGGCGAAGGCCGCGAGCGATTCGTCGGTCGGCAGGGCGTTGGCCGCGCCGACGCAGATGCGGAGCGGACAGGTGATATTGGTGTGTCCGCGACGGAAGACCCGTTCGTTGAGAACGCCGAGCAGCGTATTGAGAATGGCCGTCGAGCCGAGGAAGATTTCGTCGAGAAAGGCGATTTCGGCTTCGGGCAGCATCCCGGTCGTTTCGGTTTCGACCACGCCGTCCTTGAGTTTGCGAAGGTCGATGGGGCCGAAAATCTCGCTCGGTTCGGTGAAGCGACCGAGCAGATATTCGAAATAACGTCCGTTGATGGCGCGTGAGACACGCCGGACAGCCTCGCTTTTCGCCGTGCCGGGCGGGCCGATCACAAGCAGGTGTTCACCCGCGGCGGCGGAAAGGGCAATGGTTTCGACGAGGGACTCGCGTTCGATGAGGCCGCGGGCGGCGTCGGTCAGGGCGGAGCGAAGGCGTGTAACCGATTGGGTGATGGTGTCGTTCATGAAGGGAGATACGGTAATCGAAATACAACCCGCAACTTGATGAAGTGCTCAAATTTGTGCTTGGTTTCGAGCAACTTGCCTTTTTTCGGGCAATTTTTCAATGAAGCTTTTTTCCTGTGAGGAGTTGAAATGCGCAACACACGGTTGTCGGCCATCGTCTTTGGCCTGTGTTTTTTCCTTTCGACGATTGGTGTCGTTCGCGGGCAGCAGCCCGCCGTGCCGAAACAGTTGTTCCCCGCCGAGGATGGCGCGGCGCTCACGATTTTCTACGGCGGCGAAACGCGCGGGAATCTCGATCACTGCGGATGCCCGCGGCACCCGATGGGCGGACTGGCGCGGCGGCTGGCGTACGTTGGAGAGTACCGGTCGCTCTTTCCCGAGACGGCGGTGATGCAACTGGGCGTCGGCAACGATTTCAACGATCAGGGCGTGTATTCCGATCCGCCGTTCCGCGACGTCATGGCGTTGAATGACCACGCGCTGCGCGGCTACAGCAAGTTTCCCTACGACGCGGCCAATCTCAGCTATCAGGATTTGCGGGTCGTGGCCCAATACTTCAAAACGGCCACCAACAAGCAGGCGGTGGGCGAATTCCCGGTTTTGAAAACGCTCGTCTCGGCGAACGTCGCGCCGGGCGCGGATAAAAAGGCCGTCGTGCCGTTCCAGCCCTACCTCATCCGGGAGATCAAGGCCCCGCGCGCGCCGAAGGGCGTGATCCGGGTCGGCATCACCGGCTTCAGCGAGCAGTTGCCGAGCGAGGAAACGGGTTTCGTCTGGCGCGATCCGATGACGGCGGCGAAAGACGTACTTCCCGCGCTGCGCAAGCAGGTGGATGTGCTGATCGTGCTGACCTACATGAGTCAGGAGCAGTCGCGGGCGCTGGCGGAAGCGCACCAGGAAATCGACGTAATGATTACCGGCCACACGATTTCCATGCCCGAACCCCTTGAAAAGGTCGGCAAGGTCAACTACCTCATCAGCAACTTCGAGACGAAATTCATGGGCGAACTGCATCTGGTGTTTGACCGCAACGGCGGACTGACCTGCGTGAACCGGTACGTCGGTCTCGATGAAACCGTGCCCGACCAACCGGACGCGGCCAAACTCCGCGACGACCAGAAGGCCGCCGTGGACGAAGCCCGGCGGCGCGCCGCAGAGGGCGTGCAGTAGGGAAATTGAGAATTGAGAATTGAGAATGGACAATGAGGCGAACTGTCTCATTGTCCATTTTGCTTTCACACCCGCCCGAGCGCATGGGCTGTATTTTTAGCGAAGTTCCTCAACGGATG
>JAAFHI010000467.1 GCA_013298335.1 Actinomycetota bacterium | reverse complement strand
GGTCTGTTTCTGACCGTGACGGGCCTTGCGCAGGACACGGCGCCGCCGTTGCTGGCCCGCAATCCCACGTTGAGTAAAACCCACATCGTCTTTTCCTTCGCGGGCGACCTCTGGATCGTCGCGCGGGACGGCGGCGAGGCGGTTCGGCTGACGAGCCATCCCGGCACGGAAGTCGATCCGGTTTTCTCGCCCGACGGTTCGATGATCGCCTTCACCGGCGAATATGACGGCAACGCCGACGTGTTCGTCGTTCCGGCAACCGGTGGCGTGCCGACCCGGCTCACGTCGCATCCCGGACCGGATCGCCCGGTCGGCTGGACGCCCGACGGGAAAGTGATGTTTGCCTCGCCCCGCAAGAGCGAAACGGGGCGGACCGGGCGGCTGTTCACGGTGAGCAGGGACGGCGGTCCCGCCGATGCCCTGCCTCTTCCGCAGGCCACCTTCGGCTCCTTTTCGGCGGACGGCTCGCAACTGGTTTACGAACCGGTTCCGCGCGCCTTTGCCGCGTGGAAGCGCTATCGCGGTGGGCGGGCTTCCTATCTGTGGATCGCCAAAATGGCCGATTCCAGCGTGACGAAGATTCCGCGCGCCGATTCCAACGACTTCAACCCGATGTGGGTGGACGGAAAAATCTACTTTCTGTCGGACCGGAATGGTCCGATCACCCTGTTTTCCTTCGATCCGGCCTCGAACAAGGTGACGCAGGTCATCCAGAACGCCGGTCTCGACATCAAGACGGCCTCGGCGGGTTCGGGCGCGATCGTGTACGAGCAGTTCGGATCGCTGAACCTGTTCGACATCGCTTCCGGACGTTCCTCGAAGCTGAAAATCATGGTCAGCGGCGACATGACCGGCGTTCGTCCGCGGTTTGAAAAGGTCGGACCGGCGGTTTCCAACGCCGCGGTTTCGCCCACGGGCGCGCGGGCCGTGTTCGAAGCCCGCGGCGAAATCCTGACCGTTCCGGCGGAAAAGGGGTCGGTCCGCAACCTGACCGAAACGACCGGCGCGGCGGAACGCGACCCGGCCTGGTCGCCGGACGGCAAGTGGATCGCCTATTTCTCCGATGTTTCCGGAGAGTATGAACTGCACCTCCGCAACCAGACCGGCATGGGTGAAGTGAAGAAGATCAGGCTCGAGCCGAGTTTTTACTACTCGCCGACCTGGTCGCCGGACAGCAAGAAAATCGCCTTTTCCGACAAGCGGCTCAATTTCTGGGTCGTGGATGTCGAAAAAGGCACGGCCCCGGTCAAGTTCGACAGCTCGCGGCGCGGTTTCGGCAACGGGATGAGCTGGTCGGGCGACAGCCGCTGGATCGCCTACACCAAGGCGACGAAATCATGGTTCAGCGCGGCGTTCGTCTATTCGGTCGAGGACAACAAGGTTACGCAGGTGACCGACGCCACCAGCAACATGACGCTCGCGGCGTTCGACAAGAACGGCAAGTATCTCTATGTCGCGTCCAGCACGGACGTCGGCCCGGCCCTGTTCGGGTTCGACATGTCGAGCTACTCGCATCGCAACGACGTGACGCAAAACGTCTACGCCATCGTGTTGAAGAAGACCGACCCGTCGCCGACCGCCCCGGAAAGCGACGACGAAGCGATCGTCGAGGAAAAGAAACCGGAGGAGAAGAAGCCCGAGGGCGATGCGCCGAAATCGGACAAGCCCGCCGACGGTGAAAAGAAGGACGGCGAGAAGAAGCCGGAAGGCGACAAACCGGCGGGTGGTCCGCCGCAGGGTGGCCCCGGTGGACCGGGCGGTCCGAAGAAGGA
This sequence comes from Actinomycetota bacterium, assembly GCA_013298335.1. Classification (GTDB taxonomy): domain Bacteria; phylum Acidobacteriota; class Blastocatellia; order Chloracidobacteriales; family Chloracidobacteriaceae; genus JAAFHI01. The sequence goes on along the minus strand of JAAFHI010000467.1, from coordinate 2,415 downwards.
AGCCCCGAAGGTCACCATTGATTTCGAAGGCATCCAGCAGCGCATCGTTCCGCTGCCGATTCCCGCCCGGAACTTCGGCGGCATCATTTCCGGCAAGCCCAACTCGTTCTATCTGGTGGAGTTCGCGCCCGGCAGCCCCGGCGCGACGATTCACAAGTACGATGTGGAAAAACGCAAGCTCGACAAGATTCTCGAAGGCGTGTCGAGTTTCGACGTGACCGCCAACGGCGAAAAGGCGTTCTTCCGGCAGGGACCGGCGTGGTTCATCGTCCAGCTCGGACCGCCGATCAAGCCGGGTGACGGTCGGCTCAAGACCGAGGATATGGAAGTCGCGGTCGATCCGCGGGCCGAATGGAAGCAGATGTACAACGAGACGTGGCGCATCGAGCGCGACTTCTTCTACGACCCGAACCACCACGGGCTCAATCTGGCGGCGACGGCCAAAAAGTATGAACCGTACCTCGCGGGCCTGATGCACCGGGCCGATTTGAACTACCTGTTCAATGAAATGCTCGGCGAACTGACCATCGGTCACCTTTACGTCAACGGCGGGGATGTGCCCGACGTGAAGCGCGTGCCGGGCGGTCTGCTCGGGGCCGATTACACGGTTGAAAACGGACGCTACCGCTTCGCCAAAATCTACACCGGGGAAAACTGGAATCCGCAGGCCCGCGCGCCGCTGACCCAGCCGGGCGTCAACGTCAAGGTTGGCGACTACCTCCTCGCCGTCAACGGTCATGAGGTGAAGGGTTCGGACGACCTCGACCGGTTCCTCGAAAGCACTTCCGGAAAGCAGGTCGTGCTGAAGGTCGGCCCGAACGCCGACGGTTCGGGCGCGCGCGACGTGACGGTCGTGCCGGTGGCGAATGAAAACAGCCTCCGGACGCTCGACTGGATCGAAGGCAACCGCCGGAAAGTCGCGGAAATGTCGAACGGACGGCTGGCCTACCTCTGGCTGCCGGACACGGCGAACGGCGGCTACACCAACTTCAACCGCTATTTCTTCTCGCAGCTCGACAAGGAAGGCGCGGTCGTGGATGAACGGTTCAACGGCGGCGGCAGCGCGGCGGACTACATCATCGACTATCTCAACAAGCCGGTGATGAGTTACTGGGCGGTCCGCGACGGCGACGATTTCCGGACGCCGTTCGGCGCGATGGCCGGTCCGAAGGTGATGCTGGTCAACGAGTACGCCGGATCGGGCGGCGACCTCATGCCGTGGATGTTCCGGCGGCTGAAAATCGGTCCGCTCATCGGCAAGCGGACGTGGGGCGGTCTGGTCGGCATCGGCGGCTATCCGACGCTGGTGGACGGCGGAACGGTGACCGCGCCGCACTTCGGGTTCTATTCGCCGGAAGGCAAGTGGGAAATCGAGAACCGCGGGGTCGATCCCGACCAGGAAGTGGACCTCGATCCGAAAGCCTGGCGTGAAGGCCGCGACACGCAGCTCGAAGCGGGCGTCAAGTCGGTGATGGACCAACTGACGAAGAACCCGCCGCCCGCGCCGCCCAAGCGCCCGGTCTTCCCGAACTACCACAAGGGAAAAAATTAAACCTGATCGGGGACCTTCCCCCGCGCCTGCGCAACGGCCCGGAACGTTCAAACTGACGTTCCGGGCCGTTTTTTTGCGAACTAGTTGGGATTTGAAACCGATGCTTTCCGATTGCCTGAAACTTCGGGACGGATTACCGTGCGGCTCGGTTTTCTTGAACTACCTCTCCCTCCGTCACGGGTACTTCGCATGCGCCGGCCCCAACTGCTTGTCCTGCAAGGGATTCTGCTCGTTTTCTGCTTCTTCTGGCCGGCGACCGCCCCGTCGACATTTGCCCGGACCGAATCGGAAAACGCTGGCCGGAGCCACCCGCCGGAGACGGTTCAGGGCTGGTTCAATCCCGGCGAGGCCACCCGGATTCCGCTTGAAGGTTCGGACGGAATCCGACTCGACCTTCATCTTTTCACCGAGGCCCGGCAGGTTGAAGCGACCCTGCTCGATTCAACCGGGGCAAAAACGGAAGCCTTTCTCCTCATTCCGTTCGGTGGCGTGGCGGATTTTTCCCTTCAACTGAAAGGTCCCGGCCCTCACGCCGTTTTGCTGAACGCCAGACTTTTCGGGATCAAATCCCTACCCTTTCGCCTGACCTCCGGGGTGGCTCCAACGGCGGATGAAGCCGTGGATGCCGCCCGCCGGGTTCTGGGTCTGGCTGGGACGTTTCGCGGCGGCAACTGCCCGGAGCCGTTGCTCGGACGACTCGCGGGTGCCGTCGCCGTCTTCAGAAAAGCCAATTCACGTCAGGATGAAGGGATGGCCCTTTCCCTGCTCGGCGAATTCAATGAGGCGAAAGGGTCGAATCAACAGGCACTCGATGATTACCGGTCGGCGGAAGGCGTTTTTCTCAGACCAAAAAGGACCGAGGC
>JAAFHI010000634.1 GCA_013298335.1 Actinomycetota bacterium | reverse complement strand
TCGGGTACGACTCGGGCAAGAAGGTCAAAGGCCGCAAGCATCACATTCTGGTCGATACCCTGGGTTTGGTCATCGCGGTGGTGGTGCATGCGGCGAACATTTCGGAGACGGCTGGAGCGCGATTGGTGCTGGAGGCGCTCAAGAATCGGTTCTGGCGCTTGAAAAAGGTGATTGTTGACGGTGGGTACCAGGCATCGTTGCCGGAATGGGCGGCGGGGCTTGAACGCTGGCGCAAGGTGGTCGTCGAATGGGTTTTGCGCGAACCCGACCAGAAGGGCTTCGCGGTCTTGCCCAAACGCTGGATCGTCGAGCGAACCTTTGGCTGGATGTCTAAACATCGACGATTATCAAAGGATTATGAGGCGTTACCGGAAACCAGCGAAGCGATGATTTACGTCGTCATGATCCGCGTGATGGTAAGCCAGCTTTCAAGGTAAACGACTTTTCAGACGCGCTCTAAGAGTCTTGGGAGTCTTGTGGGTCTTGGGAGTCTTGAGCGTCGAGGGAAAAAAGAGGGATTTCAGGCGGAATTCGATTTTTCCGGACGTTCTCAGGTCTCCATTTTTCACTGACTCTCCAGACTCCCGAGACCCACAAGACTCCCAAGACTCCCCGGACTCGGTAAGTCGGTTTACTTGTCAGGCGTTTTTTGTCTAAAAACACATTTCGCTCCGTAAATTTCAAGTACAACTCTCGGTTTTTCGCGGCGTCTTCGGGCAAATTCCTGCTTCGCCGTCGTCTTTCGACCGTTTTCCATCCGGAAAGATCAAATGAACCCTCGTTTTTCGACCCACGCGCATTCGACAATCCGTATTCTGATCGGATTTCTTTTCCTGATTGCCGCCGCCGCGCCGACGCTCGCGCAGGGCGGGGCGACCGATTCGGCCTTTACCTCGGACCTCATCTCCGGGGGCGGCGTCATCAAGAGTCTCGCGGTTCAGAGTGACGGGAAGGTCATCGTCGTCGGCGAGTTCGCCAACGTCGGGGGCGCCAGCCGGAACAACGTGGCCCGGCTGAATGCCGATGGGACGCTCGACACGACGTACATCGTGGGCACTGGGACTGACAGTTCGATCAATTCCCTCGCGATTCAGTCTGATGGCAAGGTGGTCATCGGCGGGTTCTTCGGGAACTACAACGGAGTGGCGCGCAACGGCGTGGCCCGTCTGAATACGGACGGCTCGCTCGACACGACGTTCAATCCGGGAACCGGCGCGAATGGGGGCATTTTCGCGCTGGCACTCACTCCTTCCGGAAAGATCGTCATCGGCGGGTTCTTCAACATTGTGGCCGGTCAGACCCGCAACAACGTTGCCCGGTTGAACGCCGACGGTTCGCTCGACACGACCTTTACCACGTCTCCCGGCCCGGATTCGGGCGTGCTGGGTTTGGCGGTTCAGGCGGACGAAAAGATCATGGCCTGCGGGTTTTTCCGCCGGATTGACGGCGTTTCCCGCGAAAGTCTCGGACGGATCAACGCCGACGGAACGGTTGACACGACGTTCGTTCCCGGCACCGGTATCAACGACACGGTCAACGTCATCGCCGTCCAGGCGGATCAGAAGCTCTTGATCGGCGGTTTTTTCATCAATTACGGCGGGTCGTCAGCCAGCTACCTCGCGCGGCTCAACACCAACGGCACGGTCGATACGACCTTTGTCACCGGAGCCGGGCCGAACGACGGGGTGAATGCGATTTTCCCGCAAACCGACGGCCAGGTGGTTTTCGGCGGATTTTTTACGGCCTACAACGGAACGGCGCGCGGTCGGATTGCCCGGGTGAACTCGGTCGGCGCGATCGACACGACCTTCGCGCCCTCCACGGGGGTTGAAGCCAGCATCAGCGTGGTCAACGGGGTCGCGCAGCAGCCGAGCGGAAGAATCGTGGTCGGCGGAAACTTCGCCACGGTCAACGGCGCTCTCAGAGGCAGTTTCGCGGCGTTCAACGCCGACGGCAGCCTGGTCGCCGGGACCGCGAACGTCCAGAACCGCGGAAGCGCCGAATCGCTGGCGATTCAGGCGGACGGCAAAATCATGGTCGGCGGCAACTTCGAATCGGTGAACGGCACGACCCGCAACCGGGTTGCGCGGCTGAACAGCGATGGCTCGGTTGACACGGCCTTTGACTCGACGGTCGGCGCCAACGGCATCGTGCAGGCCGTCCTGCCGGTGGGCGGCGGAAAGACGATTCTCGGCGGCGAATTCACGACCTACGGCGGGACGACCTTCAACCGGCTGGCCCGGGTCAACGCGGACGGCTCGCTCGACCAGTCGTTCGGAGGCACCGCCGGGGCCGGCGGCACGGTCCGGGCGCTCGCGCTTCAATCGGACGGCAAGATTCTGGCCGGTGGGGAGTTCTCGAACATCAACGGCACCGGCGTGGTCCGGATTGCCCGGCTCAACACCGACGGAAGCGTGGATACGTCCTTCGTCGTCGGAACCGGCGCGGACAACACGGTCCGCGCGATTGCCGTTCAGTCCGACGGGAAAGTGCTCATCGGCGGCAACTTCACGCAGTACAACGGGACCGCCCGCAACCGGATCGCCCGGCTGAACGCCGACGGCAGCCTCGACCTGACCTTCGCGCCGGTGAGCGGCGCCAACGACGTGGTCAATTCGATTGCCGTTCAATCCGATGGAAGTATCGTGCTCGGCGGGAATTTCACCCAGCTCGGCGGATTCAACTGCGGTCGCCTGGCGCGGTTGTCCGGCACGGGGGCGTTCGACTCGTCCTTTACGGCCACGGCGAATGCGACCGTGACGTCGGTGGCGGTCCGAGCCGACGGGCGGATCGTATTTGGCGGCACGTTTACCTCCGTGAACGGGGTCTCGCGCGGACGAATCGCACGGCTGAACGCCGACGGTTCGCTCGACATCAACTTTGCTCCGGCGACCGGGGCCAACGAACGGGTGGCGACCCTCGGCACGGCCGCCGACGGGAAGACGGTCATCGGCGGCGCGTTTACGAGCGTCAACGGCAGCGCCCGGTTCGGTATGGCGCGGCTGACGGAACTTTCCTGCTCCTTCTCGCTTGCTCCGACCTCCGCCAACTTCACCGGGGCGGGCGGAAACGGGAGCACGGTGCTGACCGCGTCTGACACGGCCTGCGCCTGGACCGCGACGGGTGTGCCGGAATGGATCACCGGAATTCCCGCGAGCGGCACCGGCACCACGACCATCAACTATACGGTGGCCGCCAACACGGGCCCGGCCCGTTCGGCGATTCTGACCATCGCCGGTCAGACCTACACGGTGACGCAGGCTGACGGATGTACCTATTCAATCTCTCCGATGTCCGTCACGGCGGACCCC
>JAAFHI010000868.1 GCA_013298335.1 Actinomycetota bacterium | reverse complement strand
AGAAGCAGTCAGCAAAAGAGAATGCCTTTGGACCAAGGTGGATTTCAAACCCAAATCCCGCTTTTCTTCATCGTTCATCATTCATCGTTCATCGTTCAAAACAGTGCCCCGGACAGGCGGAAGACGCACCGTCCGGGGCACTGTCGTTTGCGGATTCGTTCATCGAGGCCGCGATCCGAAACTCTCAATTCTCAATTCTCAATTCTCAACTCTCAATTACCCTTCGTAGCCGTTGCCGAGTTTGTCCGTGAAAACGTTGGTCGAGAGCGGCAGGCGTCCCGGGTCTTTGCGCGGTTCGGCGGCGTAACCGACCGGGACGAGGCAGGCGATGGAAATGTCGGACTGGTCGGACGCGCCGATGACGGCCTTCACCATGTCTTCGACCCAGCCGTTCATGAAGCAGGTCGAGAGGCCGAGGCTTTCGGCGGCGAGCACGAGGTGCGTCGCGGCGATCATCGCGTCCTTGATGGCATACTCGCGGCGGCGGTCGCCGAGACCGGTCTGAAAGCCGGGAATTGCGTTCTTGAAGTAGTTGACTGTGCCCTCGGTCCACGCGCCGGCGGCCAGCGCCTGTTCGAAGATCGGGGTCAGGTCGGCGTTTCCGGCCACCGCGTCGGCGGCAAAAACGAACGTCACCGGGGCCTGCGTCACCATTGGCTGATTGAAGGCGGCGGCCTGAAGCGCGGCCCTTTGCGCGTCGTCCTGAACGACGACGATGCGCCAGGCCTGCACATTCCAACTGCTCGGCGCGGCCACGGTCAGTTCGATCAACTTGTGCAGCACGCCTTCGGGCAGCGGATCGGACGTGAAGGTTTTAATCGAGCGGCGCTGACGGATGGCGGTCGGCACATCCAGCGGGTTGGCGAGAAAATCGCGGGTCGGTTCGGAACTCATGGGAAGCCTTTCGAAGTGAATTCGGCGCGGATGCGCCACGCTCGCACCTTACAAAAGCCTTTCGCGTTTCCGAACCCGTTTCACCGGGAAGATCGCCCCGCGTGAGCGGTCACTCACGCAACCGTCATTGGACCGCGCCGATGTTGAAATGCGGATTCTCGATAATGCCGAAGCGATTCCCGAAAGGGTCGGTCACCGCGGCAACCTTGATTCCGCCACCGACGTCATTGACCGGTTCCAGCGCCGTCGCCCCGAGTTCGAGCAGTCGCGCATACGTATGGTCGGCGTCTTCCACGCCCCAGAGGACCTGTGGTCCGTCAACGCCCGGCTGTCCGTCCGGAATCAGCCCGAGTTCGAATCCTCCGACCGAAAATCCGATATAAAAAGGTTCATCGAAATAGGGCGGATGGCCGAGCAGTTCCGTGTACCACGCTTTTGCCCGATCCATGTCGGTAACTGGGTAAACGGCGGTTCGAAGACCGAGAATCATGGCGGTATACTCCTTACCTTTTTTCGGGCACGGGCACGAGGTTCAAATCCTGGAAGTCGAAACTGAAGTCGGTCAGGGGCGAGACGGCTTCCATCCGCAGGCGTTCGATGCTGCCGTCGGGATTGAGCGAAAAGGTCGCGTAGGCATCGGCGTTGAGCGTCCGGTCGCGCCAGCGGACGATGAAACTGTCGTACTGCCAGTGTTCGAGATCGCCGACGAGTTGTGCGGTCCGGCTGAAGCGCATGACGAGCTTGCCGTTTTCGAACGCGAGGGTCACGTCGCCATACCACGGATCGCGATAGGTCCCGGCGTATTTCGCCAACGGCAACGCAGGTTTCGAATCGGCGGCGCGGGCCGTGCTACCTTTTGCAAGTGATGCCTCGATGGCCCGTTTCTGGGCGGCACCGACTTCCCTGTAGGCGGAAATCCAGTCGGTGGGCGGCGCGCCGATCAGGGCATCCACCAGACGCCAGCTCATGGCGCTGAATGCCGCGCCCGATTCCTGATTGGTCAGCACCACGATGCCGAGTTTGAGTTCCGGCACGAGCGTCACCTTCGATACCAGTCCGGCGAGGCCGCCCGTGTGCGAAACGACTTTTCGTCCGCGGTAGTCCTGAAGGAACCAGCCCAGCCCGTAGCTGTAGAAATTCGGCCTGAGCGCGGCGAGGGCAGTGGGCGGATTCGGATTGATCGGCAGAATCGTCTGCTGCGACCACATTTCATTCTGTCGCCGGGCGCTGAAAAGCCGCTTCTCGGCTCCGGTCGCGTCGCGATACACCCCACCGTCGAGCTGCGCGATCATCCACTTCGCCATGTCGTTGACCGAGGCGTTGATCGAGGCCGCCGGGCCGACGTTGTCGAGAATGGTGTATTCGATGGGCCGGAGTTTTCCGTCGGCGGGCGCGTGCGGCGTCGCGATGTCGTCGCCCGGACGAAACTGCGTCGGCGACGTATTGGCGCGGTTCATCCCGAGCGGCTTGAAGATGCGCTCCGCGACGAATTCATCCCACGTTTTCCCGGTGACGGCGCGAATGACCTCGCCCGCGACGAGGTAGAGCACGTTGTCGTAGGCATATTGCGAACGAAAACTGGTCACGGGCTTCAGATAGCGGATGTTGTGAAGCACTTCCGCCCGCGTGAACGTCGTGGTCGGCCACCACATCAGGTCGCCCGCGCCGAGGCCGA
>JAAFHI010000669.1 GCA_013298335.1 Actinomycetota bacterium | reverse complement strand
CCAGCAGCCGTCCATCGGTCCGTCGGGACCGCACACCGCCGGGTCCAGCGGGATGTATTCGGCCACGTTGTAGAACGGCCTTCCCTCCGTGGCCTTTCGCGTCTCGGCGACGATCCAGTACAGAAAATCGAAGTTGTCGATCTGCTTGGCGGCGTCATAGCGGATGCCGTCAATGTGGTATTCGCCAATCCAGAACCGGGCGACGTCGCCGATGAACGCCCGCGCGGGCCGCACGTCGAGTTTCTGGTCGTGAAAATCGTAGTTGAACTCCGGCCCCCAGCTCATGTCGACGTCTTTCGGCGCGTGGTGAAACCAGTAGTCGTGGTCAATCCGGGCCAGCGGCGAATCGGAGGCGGCGTGGTTGTAGACATCGTCCATGATGACCCGCATTCCGAGCGCATGACACTCGTCCACCAGGCGTTTCAGCCGGTCGGTCGCGCCGTAGGTCGTTTCGGAGGCCATGAAAAAACAGGGGTTGTAGCCCCAGCCGTTTTCGCCCGGAAACTCCTTGAACGGCATCATTTCGAGGGCGCTGACGCCGAGGTCGGTCAGGTAGTTCAGCTTGTCCACCACCGCGTCGTAGGTCCCACGCGGAAACGGATCGGCCTCGCCGCCCGAAAAGTCGCCGACGTGCATTTCATAGATGACCAGTTCCCGGTCTGGGGGCAGGAAATTTGCGTCGTGCCGCCATTCGTAGGCATCCACCACGCGGCGGCCATTCACAACCCGCAGGACCGCGCACTCGCGTTCGGCATCCACGTCCGTGGCGTAGGGATCAATCACCGTCACCCATTCGTCGGGTTTGAAAAACCAGCTTTTCGACTGCACGCGAAAGCGGTAACAGTGATCCCCGTCGGCCAGTTTCACGGTCAGCCGGAAGCGACCGTCCTTCCCCTTGGTCATCGGCAGGTCGGTCCAGTCCGAAAACGACCCGGCCACCATGACCCGGCGGTTGTTCGGCGCAAACAGCGCGATTTCAATCGGATGTGTGTTTTTTCCGCGAGGCATCGGCAACTCTTGAAAATGAAAGTGGAGAACGTCCCGTGGGCTTGGTCCTTCGCCCTTCAATCCGTGCGGGCCTCGGGCCTTGAACGCCGTTTTGGACCACCCGACCGGCGATCGGGCTCGGGGGCGGTCTGAACTGGCTCAGGAAAGGAAAGGCAACCCTTCCGCGGGTAGTCGCGAAATCGGAATCGCCCCTCGAATCCATCCGCCGAAGCGTTACGCGGCGGATTTCCTGACCACCAGCCGGTTGCTCACGCTTTTGACGCCCTTGATTTTCCGCGCATAGGCTTCGGCTTCCGAACGGTCTTTGGCGGATTCGGCAAACCCTTTCAGCACGACCTTTCCGTCGGCCACGTCCACGTCCGTGTCGGAGAATCCCCCGGACAGAAGGTGGGCCTTGATCATCGTCAGGATGGTGGCGTCGGAAATCACATCGCCCGACTTGTCCAGCGCCTTCTCGGTCTTGTCCTTGGCTTTCCCCATCGGGTCGTCCGCCTTTTTGCCGGTGGTGCCCGATGTCACCGCTTCCGGGATGACGGCGAGGTTGTTGACGACCCGCTTGACGCCGTCGGTTTTGGTGGCGACTTCCTCCGCCCGATTGCGCTCCGTCACCGTCGGCACGTTTCCGGTCAGGGTGACGACGCCATTGGTCGTTTCGACGCCGATTTTCATGGCACTGGTATCGGTGTTGAAGGACAACTTGCTCTTGACGGTCGCCGTCAGGGTCGAGTCGTCGACATCCTGGGCCGTGCAGCCGCCAACCAGGAGAGCGGTGGCGAAAAGGAGCGACATTCCGAATTTCTTCATGACGTATCTTTCATTGATTGAACGGTGGTGATTTCGATTGAAATGAAGGGAAAGCCGCCGCCGGCAATGGTCGGGTCCACAAAACATCAATGCCCGACGGGCCCACCCGGCCATACCGGCGACGGCAACCGTGACGACGAAACCCTCTGGAGGATTCGACGTCCTATTCTCCCTTGATCTTGTCGCCGACGTCCTTGACCACTTCACCAACCTTGCGGCGGGCGTGCCCGATGTCTTCCTGGGCTTTGCCCTTGAGGTTCTGAACCTCGCCCTCGGCTTCGAGATCGGGATTGTTCAGGATTTCTCCCGCCTTTTCCTTGACCTTGCCGACGACCTGATTTCCCTTGCCCTTGATTTCCTGTTTGCTGATCATTTCCGGTTCTCCTCAAAATTGCTGGTATGGGTCGAATATGACGTTCGACCGGGCGGGCGTTCCGAAGCGGATTTGGGAATCCTTCGAATCGCTTCTGACCAAACAAAATGCAAAGCCCGTGCCACAGCCCCGGACCGGCCATAACCTTCAAAAATTCGTTTTTCCAGAGGTTTTTTACGGGGTACGACGGTTTCCCCGCCGTGTCGGCTGTCCGATTCGGCGACATCCGTTCACCCGACTGTATGGCGGTGATGCACCGCCGGCGTCTGCGTCCTTCCCGGATTGAACGGGCGACCGACCGGTTTTGGGCGTGGCTTCGGAAGGGCGGCGGTCAGAATCCGAGTTTCGACAATTCCCGCGCGGCGCTTTCCGCGTATCCCGAAAATCCCAGCCGGACGTGAACCAACATCGGATACAGGTTGTACACCCCGCAGCGCGTCTCGAAAAAACCCGGTTCAATCGGGCGAAGTTCGTGATACCGGTCGTAAAAGGCCGCGCCGAACGTGCCGAGCATCCGGATGAACGCCAGCTCCACTTCGTGATGGCCGAAATAAATCGCCGGGTCGATAAACCCGGTTACCCGCCCGCCCGTCGCCAGGACGTTGGTCGTCCACACATCGCCATGTATTAAGGATGGAGCCGCGGGTTCGCCGATGAAGTTGCCGAGCCGGACGCAGAGGCTGTCGAGGCGTCGGAACAATTCCATGGAAAGAGTTCCCTCCCGGACAGCCGCCTCGCCAAACGCCAGCAGCCGCTGTTCGCGAAAGAATTCCACCCACGATTCGGTTTGCAGATTCGGTTGAACCAGCCCGCCGATGCGCGTGTCGGTCACGAAACCGAATGCTGTGTCGGTGATCGAATGCAGATCGGCGAGCAGTTCGGCGGCGTGGTATTCCGCCGGGGCCGAAAACCGGCTGAAGCCCGGAATGAGCGTCATCACCAGCATGTCTTCTTTTACGAAAAGCACTTCCGGGACCGGAAGCCGTGACCGGGCCGCCAGAAACCGGAGCATGTCGCCTTCGCACGG
>JAAFHI010000150.1 GCA_013298335.1 Actinomycetota bacterium | reverse complement strand
CCCGTGATGGCAAAGGTGGATGATTCCAAAGACGGCACATTCAACCACCGTACCGTTTTTTCCTCCGAGTCGTCCTTCAAGGCTTTGTTGAAACACTCCCCGAAAGAAAATTTCCTCACCAAAAGGACTGAAAATCAATGCCGGAGTGGTGAAGACCAAATGTAAAAGGATTTGCGAAAACCCGGTGGTATCCATCGTTTTCCGATAGGTATCGGCAATCGTCAGAAACCAATTGTCGCGGCCGTGGTCAAAAAGGGCGATTCCGAGCGCAAAACAGACCACCGCTGCCGCCGCTCCTTGTAAAAAAGCCGAAGCAGAATACCAGAGGCGAACCGGACGCTTGAGGCCAATCTGAGACCTTCCCCCTTTTCCGAGGAGAATCCAGGGCGTAGCCGCCATGACCATAAACCCGAGTGGAAGGATGAAACGGAGCGCAGGAGGCCCGAAAATCCCAAACCAACGGACGAGGGCGAAAATTGCCGCCAAAACACAGACAATCCAAAAGCCAATGGCTGGAGAGATGGTGGCTCTCCAAATTTTAGGAGTGGAATCTTGATGCAAACCGAATACCTCAATGAAACGAATCCGCGGGAGGTACCCTTCCCATTTTAAAAATGGGATCGGAAGTTCCCCGCGGGAAGGTTGGACACATTACCAGCCAACCAACGGCATTCAGGAAAAAAGGTTCCTGTTTCAGCGTGAGAGTTTCTAAGTCGAGGGCTCCACGGGATGGGGCACAAAGCACCGGCGGCAACGCGCTTCGTACAACCCCTCCGCGCCAACCACCACTCGATCCTCGCTGGCAATCAGGCGTTGCGAAAAGTTCGCCGGATTGCCGCAGACGACGCAGATGGCCTGCGGTTTCGTGATGTATTCGGCAATCGCGAGCAGTTGCGGCATCGGTTCGAACGGCTGGCCGCGATAATCCTGATCGAGTCCGGCGACGATCACGCGGCGTCCGCTGTCGGCCAGCCGCTGACAGACCTCGATGATGGCGTGTCCGAGAAACTGGGCTTCATCAATGCCGACGACTTCGGTTTCCGGATGGAGGTTGCGCTCGATGTCGTCCGCCCGGTCGATGACCATCGTTTCGAGTTTCATCTGACTGTGCGAAACGATGTATTCCTTTTCGTACCGGTCGTCGATGCGGGGTTTGAACACCTGTACTTTTTGACGCGCAATCAGAGCGCGTCGCAGGCGCGTGATGAGGGCTTCGGTCTTGCCGCAGAACATGCCGCCGGCAATGACCTCGATGTATCCGTGATGTTGGGGAGGACGTTCCATGAGAGTCTGGGGAGTCTTGAGCGTCTCGGGAGTCTTGGGAGTCGAAATTTCGACTGTTTTGAAAATCCGAAAAATGAAACTCGGACTCCCAAGACCCACCAGACTCCCAAGACTCCCAAGACTTCATTGAATGATTTCAATATTCAGCGATTGCTGGCCCGAGATTGAAAACCGGGCCGGTTCGAGTTCCTTTTCGAGAATGGTCGCGATCGACAGCGGGAAATAGCCGGTCGAAACGCGGTTGCTCGAAATGGTTGAAAGATAGGACGGCGGCAGCGACGGGAGGTCTTCGTTGTTGACGACCGCGCCGTTTTCATTGCGGTAGAGCTTCAGATACAGCCGGTCATTTTTGCGAAGCTGGTTGATGGCCCGGACCAACTGTCCGACGTTCTGGGGATTGGGAACGCTGAATCCGGCGCGCCGGTCAACGATGTTGATCGAGCTTCCGTCGGCAACCAGTACCGTGGCCTTGCCGAGTCGGGCATCTGCCGGAATCGTCAGCGGAATTTTTTCAACGTAGACCTGTCCGAAGGCATTGCGGGCAAAGGCCTGCAATTCGATGGTTTCGCCGCGTTTCACTTCCAGCTTGTTGGCCCAGAGCCGTTCGAGCGTCCCGCTCAGGCGCGCGTCGATGGCGGTCACGTTGACCGTCACGCTGCGAACTTTGGTATCGGGAAACCCGCTGTTGAGCAGCACCGCCAGCGGTTGCGCCACGGCGATGCCGACATTGTTGGCCGGGTTGAAGTTGGACGTGAAGGAATTCGACAGGTTGAGCGGGGCCTGTCCGTCGAGGGCGATGATCGCATCGGAACGCAGCGTCAGATCGCCGATGGAACGCTCCGTCGCCGACAGACTCGACGTGACGCCGATGTTCACCAGAATCGGGGTCAGAAACGTATCGTTCACGATTTCAAAATGGTACGACTTCGCCTTGCCCATCGCAGTCGTGACGTTGACGGTTACCGGAATCATGTCCGCCACGACGCCGAGCCGTCCCTGAATCGCCGCCGACCGATCCTGCGTCATGATGCCGACGGGGGCGTTCGGCACGGTCATCTTGAACGAGTTGTTGAGATTCGGAACGACCGTGATGACGGTGCCTTCAGTCATCGGAAACCCGACGCCGCCGATGCCTCCCGGTGAAAAGAACGGATGACCGAAAGCGAGGATTTCATCTCCGTCGCGCCAGGTGACCGTTCCAGCCGCATTGATGCCGAGATCGCCCCGCATCAGGTCCACCGTGACGGTTTTGCCCGGTCCGAGCGTGTTTTCATCGACCTTGCCGAGCGGTGCAATCGGCGCGGGCGAACTCGGCCCGGCCACGACTCTGAAACCGGCGGCTTCGAAATCCCGCGAAAAGGCGTTCAACACCTCGGGCGACACGCCGGAGACCGAAAGAGGGGTCGCAATCGGCTGGAAGGACTGTCCGAGATAGGAGGAAAGCTGCGGCACCGCCTGGACGGCGTTGGCGTCGATTTTCACCGGTTTCAGGCCGCGCAATCCGAAAAATGCCGCCGGGGCGTTTTCGGCGAGGTCGCGAAAGGTATAGCCGGAACTCTGAGCGGGCTGTTTTCCCGGTTCGAATACGGCAGCCATCTGCGCGATGGGCGTGATCATCCCGAGGGGTTCCTTGCCGAACGGAAAACTGAACGCCACCGCGCCGAGCAGTTTGCCGTCAATAAAGACCGGACTTCCGCTCATGCCCGCGAAGACAAAAGTACGCTCGACGTTTGCCCCGGTCAGGCGCACCACAATCAGGGACTGATCGGCATTCGGCGTGCCGGGCAGTACGCCGAGAATATCGACGCCGAATTCTTCGAGTTTCTCGCCCTGAAAAATTGTCCGTCCGATTCCCTTCATGCCGGGCTTCACGTCCTTCAAGGGAAAGAAACGCGGATCGTCGCCCTGAATGGTCCGCTGACCGGTTCCCTTTGGGGCGACGTTTGTCTGGGCGACTGCGGGGATGGCCGCTCCATTCAAAAGGAGACCGAAAACGGCGAGAACGATGAAAACCTTCGAAAACCGCACAGTGGGTACTTCAACTTTCATGCTGGCGTTCTAAATGCCCGGTCAGACGCGGGGTGGAAGATTTTTTTCCGAAACGTCCGACGCGGGCGGGGGCTTCAAAACGATGAGTGGGCCGAATGAACCGGCCCACTCACAGGTCAGGCGGGGAGAACCTACTTTGCGGCAGCCTTGCCCGCGAAGGTCAGTTCATTCATCAGGTAGCCGGCGTTCCCCATCTTTTCGGCGAGGAACAGGATGTAGCGAATATCCACGCTGATCGTCCGGCCCAGGCCCGCCTCGAACAGAAAGTCGTTTCCGAGGCCTTCATAGTTCCCGTCGAATACCAGCCCGATGACCTCGCCCTTTCCATTCAGGATCGCGCTGCCGGAATTTCCCCCGATGATGTCGTTGGTCGAAAGGAAATCGACCGGTACATCCTTGAAGGTCGGATCAACCCAGCGTCCGAAATCCTTGCGGTTGTAGATGTCGATCAGGGCCTTCGGCGCGTCGAACGGCTCGACGCCGCGATCCTTCTCGATGACGCCCGAAAAGGTCGTGTAGTACTTGTAGACCGCGCCGTCCTTCGGCGTGTATCCCTTCACTTCGCCGTAGCTGAACCGCAGTGTGCGGTTCGCGTCAGGATAGGAAGTAAATCCCTTGCGACTGGCGAGAAAGCCTTCGATGTACTTCGCCCGGAGCGCCGTCGCTTCCGCGTTGTAGGCGGCGGTCCGCTGCTGCGCGGCCTGCGCTTCGGGAGCAAGCTTCAGGAAGAAATTGATCGCCGGGTCGTTGAGTTCGCGCAACTGGGCCGCCGACAGGTCGAACAGCACCTTCAGCTTTCCGGGCGAGTTGTAGTAGGGCGAATCCACGATTTCCCGCGCCAGTGCAGCCTGAGCCACTTCGCGCGCTTCGCCGGTTTTGCCTTCGAACAGCTTTTCAACGAACGGGACGCGATATTCGGACTTCTGGGCATCCGACATCTGGAAATGGAGTTGCAGAAGTTTCCGTTCGACCGAGGGACGCCGTTCGGTAAAGAACGTCGCCGCCGCGCCCTTCGCGCGCTGCACCGCCGCGTCGGAAAACTGCGGGCTGCGCTGGCCTTCGGGCTTTTCGGCGTTCAGCGCCCGACCGACGGCAAAGTTCACCAGCGAGAGCACGCCGCTGCTGCCGGGGGCAATGCGCGGCAACAGGAAGTTCTCGATGAGCTGCTTGCGCTGTTCGAGGTTCAGTTTGTTGAGCCGTTCGATGACGTCGCCATACTTCGCCTTGTTCTCCGGCGTGGACTCGATGAACTTCGCGAACTCCGCTTCTTCCTTCTTGCGGGTTTCGAGGAACCGACTGCGGTGCAGGGTGCGGATCGCGCCTTCATAGGCCTTCATCGAATTGCTCAGGCCGAAAATGTCCGAAGCCAGTTCGAGGGCGACCTTGCGGTTTTCCTTCGAAGCTTCCTTGAGGACTTCGATCTGTCCGTTGAAATAGGAAACAACGAACGGCAACTGGAGCATTTCGTTGGTTTCCACCGACGAGGATTCGCGGTAGCGGTTCGTCCGCCCCGGATAGCCCATCACCATCGTGAAATCGCCTTCCTTGTAGCCGGCGGTCGAAATCGTCAGGTGCTTTTTCGGCTTGAACGGCACGTTGTCCTTGTTGTGGTCGGCGGGACGGTTGTCCTTGTCGGCGTACACGCGGAAGAACGTGAAGTCGCCGCAGTGCCGCGGCCATTCGAAGTTGTCCGGGTCGCCGCCGTAGAAGCCGATGTTTTTCGGCGGCGCGTAGACCATGCGGACGTCGCGGTAGGTGTCCGTCACATAGAGGTAATAGATCAGCCCGCTGTTCATTTCGCTGACCGTCGCGTTGCGACCGCCCATCTTCGGCACGGCTTCAATGACCTTCTTGCGGTTGGCATCAACCTTGGCCGCCCGTTCGGCCCCGCTCATTGAGGGGGTCACGCCGTCGAGAATGTCCTTGGTGACGTCCTTGGCCTCGACAATCACCTGCGCGGTGTAGCCGGGGGTGGGAAGTTCCTCGCTGCGATTTTTGGCGGTAAACCCATTCGCGACGTAATCCTTTTCCGGCGTACTCAATCCGGCGATGCCGTCGAAGGCCACGTGATGATTGGTTAGAAGGAGACCGTCGCCCGAAACGAATTCGCCGGTTCCGCCGTCGATGATGACGATGGCGTCCTTGAGGCTGGGGGCGGTGTTGCTGAAGACGTCCTCGGGTTTGAGCATGAAGCCTTTGGCTTTCATTTTGGCGAGGGGAAGTTTATCGACCGTGTCCGGCAGGAACATGCCTTCCTCGGCGCGGACCGGCAGGGCCAGCGGGAGGGACAGGGCGGAAAGAAGCAGTGCGGCAAGTGTTTTGCTTCGCATTGAGATCAACGGTGCTCCGTTCGCAAGTGGGATATGAAATTTGGTGGGAAAAAACGAGCGTCGGTCATCTTATCCCGAACTTTCCCGTCACGCCAACCACCCCGGAACGCCGCGCCCTCCCTCACCCTCGGGTCCTGCCTTGAGAAAAACCGTTGCCCTCCCTCACGGTCGGGGTTCCATACCCGTGGCCCGGCGGTATGGAACCCCGACCGTGAGGGAGGGCAAACACTTCCCGCCCAATCCCAGGGCCGGTTCAAACCGAAGTTTCTTCCGCGAACGCCTGCACGATTTCCGTCACCATTCCCCGAAAGCCCTCGTCCTCGTTGAATTGCTGGTACATCTCCATGTCCTGCTCCAACAGTTCCGTCATGACCGCGTCGAGCGCGCGTTTGAGTTCCAGAAAGGCCGCGGCGGGCGTGTTTTTCTTCGCGTTCTGGTACGCCTTGCTGGCGGCGACCTTCGGCGCGATGTCCTCGCGGATGCGCCGGTGGACGAGGTCCATGTCGGTGAATTTCCCGGCGTAGCGCTCGTTGAACCGCGAAATGATGTTGCTCAGTCGGTCAAGTTCGGCCTCGCGCTTCCCCGCTCCGCCCGCCACCGGAATCGGACCGATTTCCGCGTTTTCGTCCGCCAGCAGAACCGCCTGCGCCGCGCGCTTTTCCACCCGGTAGCTGTCCATGTCGATGGTCCGGAGAATCCCCTTCGACAAATCCTCCTCCTTCGGCGCGGGAAGTTTCGGAATCAGCAGGTTCAGAAAGATCGACAGCCGCTCCCAGTCGCGATTGGCGTAGGGCAGCACCGTCCCGAGAAAATCGTAGGTCCGCGTGAACGCCTTGGCGTCCCCCTTGAACGCCACCTGCCCGTCCTCGTCGAGGTCCGCGAGGTAGGTCGCGACGCAGGCGTCCAGAATCGGGTCGAGCCGGTCGCGCGGCGCGCCGGAAAGAAACCGATCGGTCAGTTCAACCACATCTTCGTTCGCGTACACCTGCGTGCCGTCCAGCCGCGCCTTCAGGTCGTGCAGCTTGTTCGGGTCGGTTTCCTCGGCCAGCAGCGTCGTCCGGTAGTAACTCTCGAACGCCTCCGTGATCGTCTTGAGGTCGTTCTGGAAATCCAGCACGAACACGTCATGTTTTTTCGGATGCGCCCGGTTCAGCCGCGACAGCGTCTGCACCGCCTTGATACCCGCCAGCGGCTTGTCAACGTACATCGTGTGGAGCAGCGGTTCGTCATACCCCGTCTGGAACTTGTCGGCGCAGACCAGAAAACGGTACGGATCCTTCTGGAACGCCTCGGGAATGTCGTTGCTCGGAAAACCGTTGAGCGTCGCCTCCGTCACCGGGCCGCCGCCGAAATCATGCTCGCCGGAAAAGGCCACCACCGCCTTGTACCCGCTTTTCAGTTCGTCGAGATATTTCGAAATCGCCCGGAAGTAACTCACCGCCCGCTCGATGCCGTTGCACACGACCATCGCCCGCGCCGCGCCGCCGATCTTGCCCGCCTTCACGACCTGCTGGAGAAAATGATCGACCATGATTTCGGCCTTGAGCCGGATGGCGTGGTCGTGGCCCTCGACGTACTTCCGCAGCTTCTTCTGCGCCCGCTTCGCGTCGAATTCAGGGTCATCCTCGATTTTCTTTACCAGCCGGT
>JAAFHI010000840.1 GCA_013298335.1 Actinomycetota bacterium | reverse complement strand
TGGAAAACGGGGTGAGACGGTGGCGATGCTACCGTCCATCCAACGGGATTGTCAAACCAGCGAAAATCCGGTTCGACCCGTAATTTCTACATTCAACTTGAGCGAATCGCGCCGCTTCTGTCAGATTAGGCCGTTCGAAATCGCCTTTTTCTCCAATAACAGATTATGACCGACACGCCAAACGCCCACCGGGCCATCTTTTTCGACCGCGACGGTACCCTCAGCCACGAAGTGGGCTACGTCAATCACCTGTCCCGTTTTGAACTGCTCCCCTCGACCGTTCCGGCCATCCGCCGGGTGAACGAAGCTGGCTGGCGCGCCATCGTGACGACCAATCAGGCGGGCGTCGCGCGCGGCTATTTCGAGGAATGGCTGATTCATGACGTCCACCAGAAACTGCGCGACGAACTCGCCGCCGGAGGCGCGTTTCTCGACGACATCTACTTCTGCGCCCACCATCCGACGCTCGGCAAGCCGCCCTACCGACTCGACTGCGATTGCCGTAAACCAAAGACGGGAATGCTCTTACGCGGCGCGGCAGCCTTCGGCCTCGATCTGACGAAGTGCTGGGTCATCGGCGACCGCTTCAGCGACGTGAAGTTTGCCCACCGGGTCGGCGCAAAGGGCGCGCTGGTGCTGACCGGCTACGGGCGCGGCGAATACGAGTATCAGCGGCAGGATTGGGACGGCGAACCCGACCACATCGCCGAGAACGCCGACGCCGCCGTCGAATGGATTCTCTCCTTGAAGGATGAGGGATGAAGAAAACGAAGGATGAGGGATGAAGGATGAGGGATGAATTCGGATTCGCTTCCGCCGGTGGACTGAAAAACCTGCTTGAGAAATTTTCTGACCAGCGGGTGCTCGTCATCGGAGACTTCATCGCGGACGAATTCGTCTACGGCGAGATCGCGCGCGTCTCGCGCGAAGCCCCGGTGCTCATCCTGCGCCATGAAAAAACCGCCACCGTGCCCGGCGGCGCGGGCAATGCCGCCGCGAATCTCGCCGCGCTCGGCGTCAACACCGCCTGCATCGGCGTCGTCGGACGCGACCGCCCCGGACGCGGACTCGCGCTGTCCCTCCGCGAATACGGCGTGGACACCCGCGGGCTCGTTTCCGTCACCGGACGAACCACTCCCACCAAAACGCGCATTCTGGCCGGTTCGTCGCACGCGCCGCGCCAGCAGGTCATCCGCATCGACCGCGAACCCGCCGGCCCGCCGGATGCCGCGACCGAGGCAAAACTTCAAACCCGACTGTCCGAACTGCTTTCAACCGCCGACGGCGTGATCGTCTCGGATTACGGCTACGGCGCGGTTTCTTCCGCAACGATTGACGTGTTGCGCGCCTGGAAATCCGCCACCGGAAAACCGGTCGTGGTGGATTCACGCTACCGGCTGAACGACTTCCACGGCTTCACCGCCGCCACGCCGAATCAGGAAGAAGCGGAAATCGCTTGCGAACAGACATTTACGAATGAACCGGAAGCCGTTGCCGGCGCGAACGCCCTTCGCGAACGGCTCGCGCTCGACGCGCTCCTGCTCACGCGCGGCTCGGAAGGCATGGTTTTAAGCCGTCGCGACGCTTCGACGCTGGTCGTCCCGGTCGTCGGCAGCCGTTCGCCGGTTGACGTGACCGGCGCGGGCGACACGGTCATCGCAACCTTCACCGCCGCGCTCGCCGCCGGAGCAAACCTTGCGGACGCGATGTCTCTCGCCAACCACGCGGCGGGCCTCGCGGTCATGAAACGCGGCACGGCGACGGTCACCCCGGAAGAGCTCGCGGGAAGTCTCACCGACTCATAATCCATTCAGCTCACTTGGATAGCCGCCGCCCGGCACTCTGTTTTAGAATCCCCAACCTTTTTACTGACTACTGACTACTGACTACTGACTACTGACCTCTCCCCATGAAGCAGGAATTCCACATCCGCGACGTCAAGATCGCCCCGAACCTCGTTCTCGCCCCGATGGCGGGCGTGACCGACTCCGCCTTTCGCGGTCTCATCAAGAATCTCGGCGGGGTCGGCCTCATCGTGACCGAATTCATCAGCGTCGAGGGCCTCACGCGCGGCAACCTCAAAACCCACAAGTTGATGAAATTCGAGCAGTTCGAGCGCCCGATTTCAATTCAGTACTTCGGGGTCGATCCCCAGCGGATGGCCGACGCCGCCCAGGTTGCCGAGGAGGCCGGGGCCGACATGGTGGACGTCAACTGCGGCTGTCCGGCCAAGAAAGTCGTCGGACGCGGCGCAGGTTCTTCCCTTTTGCGCGACCTGCCGCACCTCGAACTCATTCTCCGCACGATGCGCAAGCGGATTTCGATTCCGCTCACCCTCAAAATCCGCATCGGCTGGGACGACACTTCCATCGTCGCCGTCGAAGTCGGCAAACTCGCCGAGGATTGCGGCGTCGAGTCGCTCGCCATCCACGGACGCACGCGCGCGCAGGGCTACAGCGGCTTCGCCGACTGGAACGTGATCGCCGCCGTCAAACAGGCCGTCTCGATTCCGGTCATCGGGTCCGGCGACGTCCGCAACCACCACGACGCCATCCGGCGGTTCAAGGAAACTGGCGTGGACGGCGTCATGATCGGACGCGGCGCGATGGCGAACCCGTGGGTTTTTCGTCAGAC
>JAAFHI010000486.1 GCA_013298335.1 Actinomycetota bacterium | reverse complement strand
ATCTCGATGTCGGCCCCGCACTGGCGAACGAGTTCTTCGAGATCGTCGGGAAGGAGGTCGGGGCGTTTGGCCTGGGCCTCGATGAATTTCTGCCCGTCGCCCGTAAAGTCCTGAAACGCGGCCTTTTCCACCCGAACGACGTTTGGCGCGAGTTCGCCGATCTGCACCACGATGAATTTCTGGACGCCTTCCAGCAATCCGCCGACGAGCGCCACGGTCGCCACGCCAATAACCACCCCGACGACGGTCAGTCCCGACCGGAGCGGCGTGGTCAGAATCGAATCGACCGCCAGCCGCAACGCCTCCACCAGACTGCTGAAAAACTCGCGGACGGTGTGGACTGCCATGTTTTCACGAACTTTCGCGGGCGCGTTCATCGCCGAAAAATGAACTCCCGGATGAAGTTGCCTCCAAGCGTGCCGGCAAGTGCGACCGCGCCGATCCGCGCCCCGTCGCGTGGGCCGTGCCGTTCAGGATACCACGCCGCCACTGGAATGAAGCCGCTGGCAAAGGCCCCGGCAACGGTCGGGAAACCTGGAACCCGACGCCCGTTTTTGGTTCGGGCAGTAAAAGTCTGAACAATCACGTCGCCGAATCGAGGAAAAAATCCCGTCTTGCTACTTTTTCGATAACGGCTGTCGAGCTTGAAGGCGACATCCAATCCGAAGGTCGTGGTTTGTTGAATGGCATTCTGGCCAAAATTATTGGCGAGGCGGCGTCCAAACCCCGCCGCGCCCTGCTTCCATTCACTGGGACGATCGCGTCCCTGATCCACGGCTGACCGAATGACCACGCCGATAAAGGCATTCGGTCCGACCACGCTCAAAACATAGTCTTTTCCGCGGGAGTTGCCGGAACTGGTTTGATTTGAAGGCGGCGGCGGTGAAACCTGGCCTCCGTTGGTGGTTCCGGAGGCTGGGTCCGGATTCTGGATTTCGGATAACGGGACCACCTGAGCGAAGCCGTTTCCGTGAAAAAGAAGAAATCCGATCGCCATCCAGCAACCGGAAAGAATAAAACGAGTCAAACGAGTCATTGGCGTACCATCCTTCAATTTCAGATTGCGCGGAGAAAAAACCAGGCAACGTTTTTTCCACGGCACGCAATAATTCGCCATTACATCAAAATTGGATTTCCTTTACCGGAATTTATTTTATATTTGGAATATGTCTGCTTTGGAACCACGCCAATACGAGCCAATCATCCACCTGATTTCGGATTTTGAATCCTTCGAACGGGAAACCGGCTCCCGCGACCGGTTTGCGTTTGCCATCTGGTTGCTCAAACAAGCGGATACCAGGAATGTCATTCAACCGAGTGAACCGATTGCAAAAAAAGAAGTTTCCGAATGCTCGGCGGAAGTCTGGATGGATCGGGTTCCAAACCTTGAAGACCAAATCACTTTTCTTTTAGGTCGGTTGGCCCAGTTTTTGCGGCATTACGTCCGGGACGCCTTTCACGGGCTGGAGATTTCATCAATTGATGATTTCAGCCTGCTGGCCGCTATCAGTCTGCTCGACCACCCGACCAAAAGCGAGGTCTATCAGGTGGCGGCGTCCAGCGTGACGACCGGGGCGGAAACCCTGCGGCGATTCATCGCGCTCGGACTGGTCGAGGAAACGGTTGACGCCAGAGATCGTCGCGTCCGGCGGGTGTCGTTGACGGTAAAAGGCGAGGAAGTCGCGGCGGCGGCAACCACCCGGATGAGTCTGGTTGCGCGGGTCGCCACCGCCGATCTGACAATTGAAGAAAAAGAGAGCCTGCGCGGGATTCTGTCGAAGCTCCACACGTTCCACGAAAGCCAGTTCAAGGTCGGGGAAACGCTTTCCGCGAAAAATGTTCTGGCGAATCGGCTTCCCAAGCCGAAAACCGGCGATTGACCATCCAGATGTCGCCGATCTCCAAATTCGAATCCAAAAATTGACAGTCGGTCCAATCTGTATATACTGAGTATATGGATATATACAGTGGCTTCGTTATTTCACAAACCGATGGCCGGCCGATGTACATCCAGATCATCGATCAGATCAAACAGCGAATCGCCATCGGTGACTGGCCGCCGGGCACCGAAATCCCTTCGATTCGGCAACTTGCCGTTGTGCTCAGAGTCAGCGTCATCACGGTCAAGCGGGCATATTTTGAGCTTGAACGTGACAGCGTCATCACCACGCAGCACGGCAAAGGGTCAAAAGTGGCCGAATTCCCAAACGTCGCGCCCCGGCGTTACGACGAGGAGTTGGCGCAATCGATCGAACAGGTCGCCCGCCTCGGGGCAATGCTCGGCCTCTCCCCGGAAACGCTCACCGAACGGCTCCTTGCCGCTATCGACCACCACACAAAGGAGATCGCATGTCTGACCTAGCCGTGCATTTCGAAGGTGTCGGAAAAGATTACCCGCATTTCACACTGGACAACCTCAACCTGAGCCTGCCGACCGGGACCGTCATGGGTTTTATCGGGGCGAACGGGGCGGGAAAATCGACCACTATCCGGATTTTAATGGGACTGGTGTACCAGGATCGAGGCAGCGTTCGGGTTCTCGGCCACGCCATGCCCTTCGACCAGTCGGTCGCCAAACTCGACATCGGGTATGCCTCGGAGGACCTCCGGCTCTACGGCTCGGCCACCCTCGCCTGGCACATGAACTTCATTCAATCCATCTACCCAACTTGGGATCAGACCTATGCAGATTCGCTGGTGGATCGTTTCGACCTGAAACCGCAACAGAAAATAAAGGGGTTATCGCACGGCCAGCGGGTCAAGGCGGCGCTGTTGCTGGTGCTCGCCCGTCGGCCCCGGCTCCTCGTTCTCGATGAACCCACCACCGGACTCGACCCCGTTGCCCGCCACGAAGTGCTCGGCGCGCTGATGGAAGTGCTCGCGGACGACCGCCGGACGATCCTCTTTTCTTCGCACAACACGCTTGATGTCGAGTCCATTTCCGACCGGATCACCTTCATTGACCGAGGCCGGATTATCGACACCGACGACAAGGAGTCGTTTCTCGATCGCTGGCGGCGGCTCAGGCTGGTGGTGCCGCCGGAGGTCACGCTTCCGCCCATGCCGGGGATTGTCGAGGAAAACCGAACCGGACGCCTTGCGGTGGTGACCACCAATCGGTTTGAACCCGCCATGACGAGCCTGTATCAGGACCTCGGGGCCACGATTCAGGCGGTCGACACGATGTCGCTCGAAGAAATTTTCATCGCCAACGTCAGGACTGGAAGGAACGGGAAAGCCGCATGAATTTCAACATGATCAAACGCCTCATCTACAAGGACTGGTACCTCCAGCGCTGGCCGGTTGTGGCGTCGCTCGGTGGCGGGGCGGTGGCGCTATTTTTAATCGGAAACGGCGGATCGGGCGCCTTTTACACGGGCAGCCTGCTTCTGCTGACGATTCTGGTCTCCATCGGCGCTCAACTGGTGATGGCCAACGTGGTGAACGAACGAAAAGAGCAGACGCTTCCCTTCGTTTTGAGCCTGCCGATTTCCCCGCTGGAATACACGGCAGCCAAGATTCTCGGGGTTGCGCTGATTTTTCTCGTCCCGTTTGTCGGTTGCCTGGTCGGGACAGTGCTGGTCATCCTTGGGAGGCAGGCAATTCCTGACGGCCTGATTCCCTTTACCGTCATTGTTTTGTCGGAAATTACCGTGAGTACGACGTTCATTCTGGGCGTTGCCATCATCACCGAATCGCAAGGGTGGACCATCGGAGCGATCGTGGTCGGAAATCTGGCACTCAACGGAATCCTCTTCGTCGCGGCGAACATTCCGGAAATAGGAAAGCCGATGTCTGGTGAGGTGGTCGTGTGGAGTCCCCCTGCGCTTGGCCTGCTCGGGCTGGAGCTTCTGGCCATTGCCGTGATCCTTTGCCTGACATTTGCCCTTCAATCCAGAAAAAGGGAGTTCATTTAGGAGTCGAGAATTGAGAGTGGAGAATGGAAAATCAGGGTATGGTTTCAGGTTTACCAATTCTCCACTCTCAACTCCCCACTCATTCCGGGTTATCGGGCGAGGCATCCAGAAATTCCCATCGGATGGCATGGTGAAGGCCGGTCCCGCTG
>JAAFHI010000019.1 GCA_013298335.1 Actinomycetota bacterium | reverse complement strand
CGTGACGATCCGTTTTTGCGCCAGTTCTTCCGGCGCAAAGGGTTCGCGGGCGATGACGAGCGGCCCGCAGCCGCGTCCGAGCGCGCTGCCGCTCGCGAGCAGTTCGTAGTGTTCCTCGATTTCCGGTGCGAGCAGCGCGGCGAACGAGAGCTTCGTCACGTCGAGCGTTCCCGCGAGCGCGAGGCGGTTGAGGGTTTCGACGTCTTCGAGGCGGATGTCGAACGCGAGACCGGGCGCGGCGACGAGGCCGAGCGCGAGCGCGCCGAAAATGTAGGTGTCGTTCGGGCAGGGCGAATAGCCGAGCGTGAGGTTCATAAAAAGGACTCCCGTAAAGCGGACGGTCGGCAGTCTGGCACAGGTGCGAAGTCACCGTCACGGATGGTTTCCCATCCAAAAAAATCCTGATTTTCGTTCAAAAATGAGAATCATATTAGTTTTTTGAATTCTCAAATCAGGATGCCGGACGGGAGAACCGTCCTGATTCGGGCCCGAAGTGTATTTAAAAATACTGATTTGAGGGATTAGGACGGGCGCCGGGAGCGCTTTCCGTCGTGTTTCCGTATTCATGGGACTTTTGGTACGCGGGTTGTTTTAGAGGGAGGTCATTGCTTTCCAAATCTTTGGAGGATTTCCATGAAAAAGCTTCTTTTGCTTCTCGGCTTCGTCTGTGCGTTCGGCGCGGGCGCTCAGGCTCAGGATACGCCCAAGGCCGACATCTCGATCGGCTATTCATACGTTCGGTTCAACCTGGTTCCGAGCGCCGGCGTGAACACCAACGGCGTGAGCGGATCGGCGGCCTACAACGTGACCAAGTCGGTCGGCGTGGTGGCCGATTTCGGCGGCTACTTCCAGCAGGGCCGCGTCGGCACCCCGAATCTCGTCAGCTACATGTTCGGTCCGCGCTTTTCCTACCGGAGTAATTCGCGCATCACCCCGTACGCGCAGGGGTTGATCGGCGGCGCGACCACGACCGGTCCGGCTGGACGAAGCGGTTTCGCCTTCGCCCTCGGCGGCGGTCTTGACGTGAAAGTTCGGGACAACATTTCGCTGCGGGTTGCGCAGGGTGAGTTCTTCCGCACCAAGATCGGCGACAACTTTCAGAACAACCTCCGGTTTTCCGCCGGGGTCGTGTTCCACATCGGCAAAAAATAAGGCCCCGTGACTGCCTTTCGAATTTCGACTCTGAACCATGCTACGGAGGTAAACCAATGCAGTACCTGAACGGAAATGTCCACGGTACGCTGCGCCGCGCCCTGCTGTTGCCGCTCGCGAGCCTTGTGCTCGTGCTCGGCTGGCTCGTGCCGGCGGCGGCCCAGACCACGACCGGAACGGTCCGCGGTCTGGTCAAGGACTCAAGCGGCGCCGTCATCGGCGGGGCGAAGGTCTCGATCACCGACAAAAAGACGAATTCAACCCAGAATGCGTCCACCAACTCGAACGGTGAATTCTTTTTCACCAACCTGCCCAACGGCGAATACGAAGTAAACGTCGAGGCAAACAACTTCAAGAAGACCACGGTGACGGATGTCACGGTCAACATCAACCAGACCACCGACCTTCCGGTGACGGTCGAAGCCGGTGGCGGCAGCGAGACGGTTGAAGTCTCGGCGGCGGGAACGGAACTCGTCGAAACGACGACCACGACGCTGGCATCGTCGTTCGAAAGCCGCAAGGTGGTCGAACTCGGCCAGACGGCGACGGCGGGTGGCATCTACAACCTCGCGCTGACCATCCCGAACGTGACGGGCGGCGGCGGCGTCGGGGTCGGCTCCGGCGGTTCGGTCGGCGGCCAGCGTCCGCGCAACAACAACTTCATGGTTGACGGTGTGGACAACAACGACAAGTCGGTGACGGGTCCGGCGATGTACATCTCGCCTGAAACGGTCAGCGAACTGGCGGTTCAGACCAACCAGTCGGCGGCCGAATTCGGACGCAGCACCGGTGGTCAGTTCATCGTGGTGACCAAGTCGGGAACGAACCAGTTCCACGGCACGGGATACTTCTTCGTTCAGAACCGCAACCTGAACGCGCTCGACGTGCAGCAGAAGATTGCCGGCGTCGTGCGCGACAACCCCGGACCGGGGCAGCGTGTGAATCCTCGGTTCGACAACAACCGCTTCGGTGGGAACATCGGTGGTCCGATCGTCAAGGACAAGCTGTTCTTCTTCACCTCTTATGAAGGTATCGTGACTGGTCAGGCGGCGGGTGCGGGCGGTTTCCGTACGCCCACGGCGACCGGTTTCGCGGCGCTGGCGGCGCTCCCGACCGGCGCTGGCGGCATTTCGGCGGCGAACCTCGCGTTCCTCCGGCAGTACCTGCCGGTCGCGGCGACGTCCGACCGGAACATCACGGTCCTCGGTCAGCAAATTCCGATCGGTCCGGTGTCGGTCAACGCGCCGAACTTCCAGAATCGGCGGAACTTCGTGCTCACCCTCGATTTCAATCAGGATGAAAACGATGTTCACCGTTTCCGTTTCCTTTATGACCGGGTGCGGGCCATCGATGCGGCGGCGTCGCTGCCGATTTTCTTCACCAACACCCCGACCGACAACCGGCTCACGTCCTACACCTGGGTTCACACCTTCTCGCCGACGCTGAACAACGAGCTCCGGCTCGCTTATCGCCGTCAGGTCAACGACACGCCGGTGCCGGCCATTCCCGCGCCGTTCGGTCTGGATACGTTCCCGAATATCGGTCTCGGTGAATTCGGGATCAACATCGGGCCGAACCCGAACGCGCCGCAGGGACGTACCGACGGCGGCTATCAATTGATTGACAACGTTTCGTGGGTGGTCGGAAACCACTCGATGAAGTTCGGCGTGGACATTCGTCGCGCCATCGGCACCAACCGCTTCATCCAGCGCGTTCGCGGCGACTATCAGTACACCGCGACCGCCGGTTCGACGGACCTCTTCCTGCGCGACATTTCCCCCAACGGCCTGAACCAGCGGACGCTGGGCGGCGGTGTCTACAGCGGCAACCAGACCCTGTTCTTCGCGTTTGCCCAGGATGACTGGCGCATCACCAAGAACCTCACCCTCAACCTCGGTTTGCGCTATGTCTACCAGCAGGCGCCGTTCAGCGCCGACGAACAGTCCGCCAACGCGATTGCGAGCGTGCCGGGGCTGATCGAATTCCGCAAGCTCAAGACCCAGAAGAAGAATTTCTCGCCTTCGGTGGGGATTGCCTACGCGCCGGAGTTCAACGACGGCTTCTTCCATCACGTCTTCGGCGCGCCGGGAACCAGCTCGATCCGGGCTTCGTTCTCGATGGCCCGCGACGTGATCTTCGACAACATCTACCTCAACGCCCGGACGGGCTTCCCGCAGTTCAGCTCGCTGATCGACATCGCGCCGACGGCGGCGCTTCCGAACTACTTTGCCTCTGGTGCGATCAGCCCGAGCGCGATTCCGGCGGGACCGCCGACCGATCCGAACGTGGCCCGTTCGCGGACCACGTCGTACAACCCCGACCAGCAGGTGCCCTATTCGATGTCGTGGTCCCTTTCGGTTCAGCGTCAGTTCGGCAAGGACTGGGGTTTTGAAATGCGTTACCTCGGCACGCGCGGCGTCAACCTGATCGTGCAGCAGCAGATCAACCGCCAGCCGGTGGTGAACGCCACCCGGTTCATCCCGACCTTCACCTCGACGCCGACCCCGGCCCAGCTCGCTGCCCTGACCACGACTGTCGGTCAGCTCGCGACGGCCCGTAATGCCGGCGGCAACATCGTTCCGGCGTTCCTCGCCAACAACCTCGCCGGCGTGATCACGGCCCAGTCGCCGATCGGCAACTCGACCTATCATGCCTTCTCGGCTTCGACCAACAAGCGCTTCAGCAAGGGCTATGTACTGGGTGCGTCCTACACCTGGAGCCGTCTGATCGATGACTCGACGGCGGAACTGTTCTCGACGGTTCTGACGCCGCGTCGCGCGGAAGACTTCCAGGATCTGACCCGCGAGCGCGCGGTATCGGCCCTCAACAGCACCCACCGTTTCACCCTGAACGGAATCTATGAACTGCCCTTCTTCCTGAAGAGCAACAACTGGGCGCTTCGGACGCTCCTCGGCGGTTTCCAGGTGGCTGGCACGCTGACGTTCGAAAGCGGCAAGCCCTACACCCCGCTGAGCGGTGCTGACGCGAACGTCAACGGCGATGCCGCCGCGGACCGGACCGTCATCAACCCGAACGGTCAGGCCAACGTCGGTACCAGCGTGTTCGGTGTTGACGCCGCTGGCAACATCTTCGGCGCGCCGCGTCCCGACGGCACGGTGGTGCCGATTTCGCTCGCGACCACCAGCCCGATCGTGGCCTGGGTCGCCACCAACCCGAACGCCCGCTACGTTCAGGCGCAGTTCGGCGCTCGCGCCAACGGCGGACGGAACACCATCACCCTGCCCGGAATCAACAACCTCGACCTGACCCTGTACAAGAACTTCCGGGTTCGCGAATCGATGGTCGTTCAGTTCCGCGCCGACATGTTCAACGTGACCAACACGCCGCAGTTCACGCCCGGTTCGATTCGCGGCGTCAACCCGGTGGCGACGTCGGGCGCGGCCATTACCCAGATCAACACGGTGACCAACCCGCTCTTCAACACGCCGCAGCGTGTGTTGAGCAGCAACCCGCGGGTCATCCAGTTGGCGCTGCGTCTCAACTTCTAAAGGTCCTTTCTCTGGGTTTCTGACCCATTCCTCGCGGCGGGGGCTTCGGCCTCCGCCTTTTTTTTGGTGAAATTTTCGATGGACTGAACCGTGACGGAAACTGAAAAGGAAATCGCCGCCGGGCATATCATCCGGCGGCGATTCCATTTGTCGAAAGAGAGATGGTACGAGTTCTAGGCAGTGGGCAATGGCGCTGCCGGGGACGCGCTCGCGGCGGCGGCTCGCGGGCGGTGGTTGGCCCGTTCCCAGGCGTCGAGTGCAAGCGGATGTTCGCGATAGGTGTTGCGGACGATCACGTCGAGTTTTTTGAGCGTCGTCATGCCGTCCTCGATCAGACTGTCAATCGTGGCGTTGTTTTCGACCGCCGTTTCGGTCGCTTCGCCGCGTGCGCCGATGGCCGTTTCCAGTTCGTCGGCGAGACGGTTGAGGCGGGCGATGAAATCCGACGGAAGGGCGTGGCGGATGAACAGTTCCGCGAGCGGTTCGGCGTCCTTCGCGAAGCCGCGGGCGAGGCCGACCAGCGGGCGCGCGCCGACGCCGTAGGGCAGGAGAAACTTCCGCTCGATGCCGCGATCCTCAAGGCCGAGAATCCGCGCCGTCCGGCTGACGACCTGCATTTCCTCGTAGAGTTTTTCCTTGGCGGCGCTTTTGCGGGTGGCGGTCAACCGGCGGTCGCCCTGCCGCGAATTCTTTTCGGCGGCGTACGCACGGAGGTGTTCGACGATGCGGGAGAGATTTTGAAAAAGTTCTTCGCCGAGCGTCCCGGCGGGGAAATCGGTGGAATGTCTGGTTCCGAATTCGCTGACGCGGATCATGGATTCGTAACGGGTCAATTCAAAGCGGTTCATGGTGAAATACCTGCGAGAGTGAAATGGTGACAACACTGCGCTTTCACTCCGCCGCCTTGGCAAAGTTCCATCGCCGAACGGACTTTCAACTCGAAAAAAAACACAAGTTTCCGTAATTTCACTTCGACTGGTCGCGTGAACAGTCCGACCAGTCACCAAAACAGTCCGACTGATGAAAAATTCCGCCCGACTGGTCGCGTGAACTGTCCGACCGGTCACCGAATCCGTCCGACCAGTAAAAAAAACCGCCCGACCAGTCGCGTGAACTTCCCGACTGGTCACCGAATCCAGGCGACCAATGACGAATCTGGCTTGACCAGTCGCGTGAACTCCCCGACTGGTCGCATGGTGCGCCCGACCAATTTGGTATTTTCCGCGACCAGTTGGTCTTCTAAAGTTCGCTATCGATTTTTCGCGGTGATTTCCCGGTGTGCTTCAGGCCCAAAGGACGGATAGATGAGGTGAACTTTCCTTTTTGCATCAACTGTAAAGAACGCGGGGCTTCTCTGTACGAGTGTCGCGATGGTCGTTTTCAGATCGTGAAGCCGGGCCCCATCACGCCTTTTTTGGCCGGACATCAATATCTCCTCATCGAAAAGGCGCTCGCGGACTTTCTCCAGGGTATGGATCTTCCACTCGTGCGCTACGAACCGGCGGTCGTGTTCAATCCGGTTACCGGGGAAGAGCATCACACACACATCCGGGTTTACGTGGATCATGTCTTCGACTCAACGCGAATTGAGGAATTACCGCTCGACGGATTGCGTCTCTTCCGGATGGGCGACTGTCCACATTTTGCAAGCCCGGAGCTGAAAGCCCGGTTGCGGAAATCAAGGCGATTTACATACTTGTCATTCAGCCGGGGTCTGGAAGGTTTTGCTTAGGGGATGGAGACGCAACTTTGACTTTCGAAGTATTTGCTCGTCATCATTCGGACCATGAGTTACACATCTTTCGTCACCGTCGTCGGGTGCGGCGTCTCCGGGCTGACATCGGCGATCCGGTTGATTGAAGCCGGGTTTTCGGTCGAAATCGTCGCCCGCGAACTGCCCCCCGAAACCACTTCAAATGTGGCCGCCGCGCTCTGGTTTCCGTTTCGCGCCGAGCCGCGCGACCGCGTTCTCGCGTGGTCGAAAGCGACGTTCGACGAACTCGTCCGTCAGCATCAGGCGGGCGTGCCCGGCGTGACGATGACGACGTTCATCGAGTTGTACGATCACGAAGCGCCGCGTCCGTTTTGGGAAACGGCGGTCTCGACCGGCGTGCGGCGGGCGCGGACCGATGAACTTCATCCCGATTACGAAATGGGGTGGGCGGCGGACGTGCCGATTGTCGAGACGCCCGCCTACCTGCCGTTTCTGGTGGAACGGTTTTCATCGCTCGGCGGAACGATTCTTCAGCGGGAGGTTCAATCCCTCGCCGAACTGACCGCGCCCGACCGGATCGTCGTCAACTGCACCGGACTCGGCGCGCGCGATCTTCTCAATGATGAAGAGGTGTTTCCGATTCGCGGACAGGTCGTCCGGGTGACGAATCCGGGCATCCGGCGGGCGCTGACCGACGACGAGGGACCGCGCCGCATCGCGTATACGATTCCGCGTACGGACGACATTATCCTCGGCGGCGTCGCCGTCCCGAACGACTGGAACCGGACGCCCGATCCCGAACTTTCAAATGAAATTCTGCGGAAGTGCCGCGAACTCGAACCCGCGCTCGCGGACGCGACGGTCATCGAGACCCGCGTCGGACTGCGCCCCGGTCGGACGACCGTCCGGCTGGAGCGCGAGACGTTCCCTGACGGCGCGACGGTGATTCACAACTACGGCCACGGCGGCGCGGGTTTTACCTTGTGCTGGGGCTGCGCGAACGACGTTGTCGCGTTGTTCGGCTAAAAAAACTGAACGCAAAGACACAAAGACGCAAAGGCACAAAGAATGGAAGACGTTTCAACGCCTTTGTGTCTTTGTGCCTTCGTGTCTTTGCGTTCAGTTTTTTGTCTGAGGCGTTCCAAGAAATTCCGCGAGGGCCTCGCGCCAGTCGCGCAGGGCGGGGAGGTTGCGCGCCGGGTCGGCGGTGTGCGCGAGGACCGACCGCATCGGACGTTTCGCCGGACGGTTCAGTTCGGCTTCCGTCACCGGCACGATTTCCGCCTTGGCGCGGTCGCCCAGAAGCGATTTGGCGTGAGTCGCAAAATCGAGCCAACTGCATGGCGGTCCGGCGTTGACGGCGTGGATCGTGCCGCCGACGCGGTTTTCCGCGACCATCCGAAGGTAGAACGCCACATCCGCGGCGTAGCTCGGCAGGATGTGGTTGTCGGAGATGCCCTTGACGGTGCCGGGCGTGGTGAGCAGGTCGTAGGCCTTGCTCGCGAAATTCTTTCCGCCGCTGCCGAACAGTCCGGCGACCCGGACGATGGCGTGGTGACGGGAAACGCTCCGGATGGCTTCTTCGCCCGCGAGTTTTGACGCGCCGTAGACCGAAATCGGGTTCGGGGTGTCGTCCACGGCGTAGGGGCCGTCCTTCGTTCCGTCGAAAATGTAATCGGTACTGACGTGAATCAGGTGCGCGCGGGCGTTCGAACAGGCCTTCGCCAGCCGTCCGGGGCTGTCGGCGTTGTCGCGGAACGCGCCGTCCCGGTCGGTTTCGCAGGCGTCCACGTTGGTCATGGCGGCGCAATTGATGACGACATCGGATTTTTCGCGGTCGAAAATCTCCACGATGGCCGCCGCGTCGGAGATGTCGAGATCGGCGCGGACGAGGTCAACCACCGAGTGGTGGCGGGCGAATTCGGCGATGACGCAGCGTCCGAGCAGTCCGCCAGCCCCGGTAATGAGAACTTTCATAGGAGAAAAAAAAGGATCGGGAAACAGGAATCAGGGATCAGGGAGCCGAAGCCACAGATTAAGGGGCGTGCGGGAAAAAAGAAAGAGGGCCGGGAATCAGTTGTAAAACCTGATCCCCGACCCCTGATTTCTGACCCCTTGCCTTACCGGTTACTGAACCGAACCCGGCGCGCGCAGCGAGCCTTTCAGATTACAGACGATCCCTTTGGGCTTGGTGCCCGCCGAGGGACCGGGGTTCGATCGTCGGGCGGGGGCCGACGACGGACGCGGTTTCCGCGGCGCGGCGGTCGGCGCGACGATTTCGACGTCCAGCGTGTTCTCGCCGTACCCGACGGACGGGGCCTTGAACTTCGTGCCCTTGTCGGTCGTGAAGGTCGTGTCGTTGAAGAAGTTGTAGAGGTCGAGCACATCCATCGTGGTTTCGAGCGAGAGGCGGTCCGAGCCCGCGCCGACGCCGAGCGTGACATACGCGCCCTGCGCCTGAAGCGCCTTGATGATCGCCTGGGTCTGCTCGGGGCTGGTCTTGAAGAAGACCGACAGGGCGATCTGGTTCTTCAACTGCTTCTTGTCGTAGATAACGTCGCTGTCGGAGAAGATCGACTGGTAAAGCTGACCGACCGCCTGCGAGATGAGGGTCGGCGCGGCTTCGTCAAGCGTTTTGTCGAAGGCCACCATCTGCGAGTTGGCGCTGCCGCGCTGGCTGATGACGCCTTCGCCGAGGATGCGGTTGTCGTTCGGACGCAACACGGTGTAGATGAAGTTCGCGTCGCAGATGTATCCGCCGACCGACGCCGGGCGGTTGTCGGTTTCCGGGTCGATGTAGATGAGGTAGTCCGCGCCGTACTGAAGGGCCTGCTTGGCGAGAATCTTGATCGAATTGGGCGAGGTCTTGATCTGGACCGAGGTGATTTCGGTGACGCCTTCGAAGGCGACCGACTGGAGACCCGCCTGCTTCATCTTCTCGTAGACAAGCGCGCGCATGGTCTTGGCCGCCTTCGGATTGTCGAAGCGGCTCGACGGAATGAACATCACCTTCGGCGGACGTTCGCCAAAGCTGAGAACCTTGTTCTGGACGAGTGCCGAGACCATCGCGGGCAGGTCCACTTCGCCTTCGACCGTGAGAATGATCTTGGTTTCGTCGTCGTTGTACTTGGTGGTCTTGACCTCGAAGTTCACGAGGAAATCTTCCGGCGGATCGAGCGCGATGTCGATTTCCTCGGCGAGGCTGGTCACGATTTCCTTGGAGAACTTGGTTTCGAGGAAGTCGGCCAGAAACTGTTTGCGGGCCTTCTTCTTGGCCTTGGCTTCGGACGCCGACCGGGTCGCGCTGTTGTAATCGAATGTGTAGCGTTTTTTAAGGGTTTCGGCCTGCGCGGCGGCGCCGAGGCCGACGAAGAACAGGCACAATATGGCAAGCGATTGAATACTGCGTTTCACGTTACGCTCCTTGTTTTGGTTTGGAACCGATCCGCCCGCGCGGAGTGATGTGGGGCGGGGAGAAAAAACGAATTGAGAATTGAGAGTGGAGAATTGAGAATTTCGGCAGATGCTCCGAACTTTCAATATCCGGGGCTTCATTCGGACACCCGATGTGCGGGGTTCCGGGCCGGTCCGTCACATTCACCACAAAATTCGCCAGGGTTCGGAGAAATCGAGAATTGAGAATTCCGGTGAGTGTTCCGAAATCTCAAATCTCAATTCTCAATTCTCAACTGTATTACTTGCCCTTCTTCACGACGGGCGGCGCGACTTTCGGCACCTGACGCACTGTGAAGTCGGTCTGGATACGACCGGCGTTCGGGGCCGCATCGGCGGACTTCGAATTCGGGTCGTAGGTCTGGATGATGTCGCAGTAGGTCACTTTTTCATTGACCTTGGAGGCGCGGATGACGGCCACCTTGCTCACGACGCGATCGAGAATCGTCCCGTCGGCGTCGCGAATCGGTTCGCCTTCGAGAATGACTTCAAAATCGACGCCCGGCTGGACGCCTTCGGCGGAACCGGTGCGGATGATGACCTGGCCGTCCTTGACGAGCGCGACGGTGGTTTCAATCGGCACCTGGAGGCTGACGACTTCCGCGAAGCGCCTGGCGAAACCGGACATCATCTTGGTGAAGGATTCCTGTCCGGGGGCGTCGGCGTTGTTGCCGAAGCTGCCGGCCTGCGTCGAGCTGGTCTTGTCGTTGCCGTCGTAGTTTTCCGACTTGATGAGCGCGCCGGTTTCGGCGTTGATGAGCTGCATGTTGACCTTGACGGTCATCTTCTTTTCTTTGGTGCCGATGCCGCCAAAGCCGATGCTGCTTTCCTTGACGTCGATGGAGACGGCCTTGGCGACGATGACGTACTGCGCGGAGAGAAGTTTGCCGACGCTGGTGGCCGCCGACGGATCGGCGAGGTCGGAGTTGGCGAGTTTCTGCTCGGAGATGACCGAATTGAGCGAATCGCGCGAAAGGATGTTGAAACGGCCGCCGGCGAGGGCGGTTTCGAGTTCGGCGACCATGATGTCCTTGGTCCAGCTCCGCTGATTGTCCTGCGGAATGACCGCCACCGTGATTTTTCCGCCCTTCTTGGGCTTGGCGTCTTTCGGCGCGTCGGAGGCCGGGGTGGTACCGCCGGATTTCCGCTGGGCAAAGGTCGCGTCGGACATGCCGAAGAGCATTCCCCCGACCGCCGCCGCGCAAAGGAGCATTCGAGTCACAGGCCGCATAATGTTTTTCCTCACTTGTTGAAAAAAGTCTTTTCAGATAGACAGAATCGAAGATTCTTCGAAAATTGTGTACCGTATCGCACTATATGGGCGGTAAACGTACAGTGTCAACGTCCGGTTCTGTCGAAGTTTTCGTGAAAATCCACGTCGGTCGCCCAAGTGCGCTACACTCGCCCGCCATGAATCTCGATGATTGCCGCCGTCAGATCGACGCGCTCGATGAACAACTCGTCGCCCTGCTCAACCGCCGCGCCGTGCTCGTGGGCGAGGTCGCCCGTGTCAAGCAGAAGACCGGACTGCCGATCCGGATTCCCGCCCGCGAGGCCGAAGTGCTGGCCAAGGTGGCCGCCGCCAACCGGGGACCGCTCGACGACGAGGCGCTGCACCGTCTTTTTACCGCCATCATTCAGGAGTCGCGCCGACTGGAGCACCGGATGCTCGGAACGTCGGAAACGGATGACGACACGACCGTGAATGCGTCGTGAGATGGCGTCCGGCGACGGGAACGTTGCCGCACTCTTTCAACCCGGAGTCTTCTTTCACATGTCGGATACCCCAGACCGCCTCGCCAAACCCGCGAAGGCGTACCATAACCTCGATTTTCTCAACAGCCGCTCGGCCCGCGTGATCCGCATCCAGAGCGAATATCTCGAACCCGAAAACCGGCTGCGGCTGCACAACGTCCGCGACACGATCGTCTTTTTCGGCTCGGCCCGCATCCATCCGCGTCCCGACGGCAAATATCCGCCCGAATACGCCGGCCACGAAACCCCCGGCGAAGCGGGCGGAAACCCCGAACTGGCGCGGTTTTACGACGAGGCGGTCGAACTTTCCCGGAAACTGACTGAATGGGCGATGAGTCTGCCGACCACGCAGCGCCGGTTCCTGATCTGTTCGGGCGGCGGTCCGGGCATCATGGAGGCAGCGAACCGGGGCGCGTCCCTCGCGGGGGGCAAGACGGTCGGGATGAACATCAGCCTGCCGTTCGAGCAGTATCCCAACCCGTACATCTCGCCGGAACTCTGTTTCGAGTTCCACTACTTCTTTCTGCGGAAATTCTGGCTGGTCTATCCGGCGAAGGCGCTGGTGATTTTCCCCGGCGGATTCGGCACGCTCGACGAACTGCTCGAAGTTCTGACGCTGCTCCAGACCAAGAAACTCCGCCGCCGGATTCCGATCGTCATCTACGGCGAGAGCTACTGGCGGGAGATTCTGAACTTCGACGCGCTGGTGAAATGGGGAATGATCGAGAAGGAAGACCTGGGCCTGTTTCAGTTCGCCGACACGCCGGAAGCAGCGTTCGAGTATCTGCGCGACCAGTTGCTCACGATCTACGGCGAAACCAGCGAAGAGCCGACGTTCAATGATTAGCAGGGGATGGGGGATAGGGCATGGGGGATGGTGAAGAAGACCGGGAGACAAGGAGACCGGGAGGGATAGAAGATTCACCGGATGAAAAAAAACTTGACGGGAAAGACCGGAATGGAACGCTCCCCATCCCCCATCCCCCATCCCCCATCCCCCATCCCCCATCCCCCATCCTAGTTCTGCCTGACGATCCGCGCGTCGCTGCCGTCGGTGCGGCTCAGGACGAAGGCATCGTGAAGCACATCCAGTAAGGAATCGCCGTTCGGCGTCACGAAGCATTCCGCCGCGCTCGCGAGCGTTTCCCGGATGCCCGCCTCCCACGGCGGCTGACGGTCGAGATCGTCGAAATCCCAGACCAGTTCGTTTACTGGAAGGCGTTCGAGTTCTTCCCGGATGACGGCGAGTTCCGCGATGGCCGCGTCGGCGTCGCCCGGTATCAGCCGTCCCTTGTAGAACCCGCGCATGATTTTCGGGAAGCGGCCACCCCAGTCGTCGCGTTCGAGGCGGTAGGCGACGGTCGAAAAGAAGCAGTGAAAGAGGGCGGGGGAGCCGATCTCGCAGCGCTTGATGTCTACCCAGACGAAAATTCTCATCTTGATACGTGAGTCTTGGGAGTCTTGGGAGTCTTGTGGGTCTGGGGCGTCTCGGGAGTCGGGGAAAATGGAAGAAGATCGGAACTGGTCGGGACTCCCAAGACTCCCAAGACTCCCAAGACTCCCAAGACTCCCAAGACTCCCAAGACTCCCAAGACTCCCAAGACTCTCAAGACTCCCAAGACTCTCAAGACTCCCCGGACTCCCAAGACTCAATATTCGTTTCTTCAAGTTCGGGGACGGCGTAATTTTCGGTCAGCCAGTTGCCCAGATCGCGGTCCTGGCATTTT
>JAAFHI010000210.1:5893-6403 GCA_013298335.1 Actinomycetota bacterium | reverse complement strand
GCCTGATCATCGCGGCGATTTTCGCGGCGGCGATGTCGAGCATCGCGGCGGAACTCAACGCGCTGGCGACCGCCTCAACGGTGGATTTCTATAAACGATGGATCGCGCCCGAGGCCGACGACCGGCGGACGGTGCGGTTCGGGCGCATCGCCACCGGCGTCTGGGGGATCGTGGCCTGCGTGATTGCGACCTATTCGACCCAGCTCGGATCGCTCATCGAGGTCGTGAACCGGTTCGGCTCGTTTTTCTACGGCGCCCTGCTCGGGGTGTTCGTGCTGGCGTTCGTCGTCAAGCGGGCGAACGGCACCAGCGCCTTTATCGGATTGATTGCCGGAATGGCGGGTGTCTGGGCCGTCAGCCGGGTCACCGACATCGCCTTTCTGTGGTTCAACCTGATCGGGTGCGTCATCGTCGTCGCGATCGGATGGGCGCTCAGTTTCGTCATCGGCGGCGCGGCGGGAAAACTGAATCCGGTACAAACCGATTGAAACGATGGCACGTTCCGCCGAC
>JAAFHI010000210.1:0-5883 GCA_013298335.1 Actinomycetota bacterium | reverse complement strand
CGTTTGGAGTCCCCCGCTTCAGCGGGGAGAAAATGAAAAAACCGGCGTTCACGGCATATTTTATTGTGGAGACGATTCAAAATTCTCCCCAGGATGTTCACTTGACGCGTGGTAACGGCCCTTTTCCCCGCTGAAGCGGGGGACTCTGAACAGTTACAAAAATTCACTGACCGACGAGGTGACCACGCATGGCTGACTCACGCGAGAAAACCAGGGAGCGCGAAAGTCTGGACGACATGTTTGAAATGGGCGGCCCGCTCGAACAGCGCCGCCTGCGCAACGTCGGCGGGACGTCCGGCGGCATCGGCAGTTTTTTCCTCGGCCTCGGCCTGCTCGTCCTGAGCCTCTACCTGATTGCCGTGAACACCACGGTTTCAAGCAGTTTCTGGAGTTATGGCGGATACTCGATGTTCGGTCCGATCCTGCTCGTACTGATGGTCGGCATCGCCTTTCTGTTCTTCAACGCGAAATCCATCGTCGGCTGGCTGCTCTCGGTCGGCGGGGTCGCCTTTCTTTTGTTGAACATCATCCTCAATCTGCGCGTTTACTATCAGCCAACCACCCTGCTCTCAACCATTTTCATGTTCGGATCGCTCGCCGCCGGCCTCGGCCTGATCGGCAAGTCGCTCCGCTCAACCAAAGGATGAAGGATGAGGGATGAAGGATGAAAAAAATCCGTCATCCGCTTTTCCGAATTCATCCTTCATCCCTCATCCTTCATCCTTTCCCCGAATGTCCGATTCCCCGCGTCAATCTCAAGCCGCTTACTGGTCCGTCTGCCTGCTCATTCTGGTGGCGCTCATCGACTCGCAGGTCGTTAGTGCCATCGCGCCGCAAATCGCGGCGGGGGTCGGCTCGGCCAAAACGTCGGTCGCGGCAAGCGCGGCGACCTATTCGATTTTCAACGCGGCGGTGGCGTTCGGACTGGGCGGCTTCGGTCGGCGGATCGTCCCGACGCGCGGACTGCCCATCGCGGCGATGTTCGCGGTGGCGGCGGCGGTGCTGGCGGCGGTCGCGCCCAACGTCTGGGTCTTTCACGCAGCACGGGCGGTGGCGGGCGTTTCCGGCGGACTCACCTCGGCGCTCGGCATCGCGGCGCTCGCCAATTCGTCGAGTTACGCCAAGCGCGGTTCGCAGATGAGCGGTGTCGCAATCAGCTACTTTCTGGCCCCGGTTATCGGCGTGCCGCTCGGAACGTTTCTGACGGGCCGGTTCGGCTGGGCGTCGGCGTTCTGGTGCGCGGCGGCCCTCGTGGCGGGCGCGGGCGCGATGGTCAGCATTTTCCGGCTGCCCGAACTTCCGAAATCGGCCACCACGGTGGACGAAAAGCTGACTATCGGCGGCGCGTTTTCGAATCTGTGGAAACTGGCGACCCGGTCGCGCTCGGCGGTGCTCGGCATCGTCAGCGCGGCGTTCGTTTCGGGCGGTCTGGTCGGCTTTTCGGCGTTTCTGGGCGTCTGGCTCTCGGATGCCTTCCGGGCGGATGAATCGCAGGTCGGAATCGTCTTCGGCGTGACCGGCATCGGCGCGGTGGCGGGCGGGTTTGCCGGAGGAAAACTGGCCGACCGGTTCGGCAAGCGGTACGTCGCGCTGACGGCAAGCCTCTGGATGGCCTTCGGGCTGCTGCTGGTACCGACTTTCGCCTGGACCTCGGCCCTCTTCATCGCGGTCGCGGCGGCGGCCCTGTTTGCGTCGCTGCGCGTCGCTCCACTTCAGGCGCTGGTGAGCGAAATGGTCGCGCCGGGCGAGCGCGCGGCCTTTATCGCGCTCCGGAACGGCGTGTCGCAGCTCGGCATCGTGGCGACGGTGTGGCTGGCGGGCCTTGCCTACGGACGGGCCGGATTCTTCGGCGTCGGCCTCGTCTGCTCCACCGTCACGCTCGCCGCGTGGGTCTGCATCCGGTTCATGGAAGAACCCAAACGCGAGAAATCCACCGGCGAACTCACCACCGCTCCCCTTTCCAAGCCGCGCCGCCTGCCCCGCATGGTCACAATTCCGCTCACTGTCGTTTTCGTCATTCTGATCGGGTTTCCCTATCTCCTGAGCCTTGCCGTCACAAAAGCCGGAACCCGTAGTATCGAGCGGGACCGGGCCGACACGCCCGCCGCCCTCGGCGCGGAATTCGAGGCGGTCACGTTCGAATCCGCCGGGGTGAAGTTGTCCGGCTGGTATCTGCCAACGCGGACGCAGGGCGCGACGATCATTCTCACCCACGGACTGTTCCGCTCGCGGTACGAAATGCTCGAACGCGGCGTCGCGCTGTGGAAGCTGGGATACGGCGTGCTGCTTTACGATTTGCGCCGCCACGGCAAAAGCACGGGTGAATTTTCCACCATCGGCTGGGCCGAGCGGCGGGACGTGAAGGCGGCGGCGGATTTCGTCCACGCCCGCGCGCCCTACGACAAGATCGTGCTGCTCGGCGTCTCGATGGGCGCGGCGGCGACGCTGCTCGCCGCTTCGGAAATGTCGGGCGTCTCGGCGGTCATCGCCGACAGCAGCTTCATTTCATTCAACGCCTCGGTGCGCAACGACACGCGCAATCTCGGCCTGCCAGTGATTCCGTTCGCCCCGATGATGACCTACATCACGGCGTTCCGGATGGGCTTCAGCGTGTCGGAATTCGACATCGAGCAGGCGGTCCGGCGGACGCCGACGCCGATTCTGTTCATCGGCGGCGACCAGGACGTCCGGATGCCGATCGCCACGACGCTCGAACCGCTTTTCCGCGCCGGACGCAACCCGCTCAACGAAAAACACGTCGTGGCGGGCGCGGCCCACGGCAAGGCCTACGAGGTTTCCCCGCGGCAATACGTCGAGACCGTGGACGCGTTCGTTCGCAAGGTACTGGCGCATCCGCATGCCTGATGGCGCGCGGATGCTCCGGATTGGGCGGGAATAAACCGCCAATCTTTTGTCATAATTGGATTTACCGGTTTTTCTTCGAGATGGAATCGCGTCGAATTGGTATACTTCGCGGCATCACCCCTTTATCTCGGATACTTACTCTTCTTTTTCTGAAAGGAAAAAACAATGAAGTTCACACTTCGAACTCTGTTTTGCACCTCGGCCCTGATGGCGCTCGTCGCTCTCTGCGCCGGATTCGTCGTTTCCACCACTTCCCCGAAGACGGTGTCGGCGGCCCAGATGGGCGGCAACGACCCGCGCAAGGCCACGACCATCCAGACGGCGACGGCCAAGCTCGGCAATACCGCCGACGGGCTGACCATCCGCTACCTGAACCTGCCGTGGGGCCCGACGACGTTCGGCTACATGGAAAA
Source organism: Actinomycetota bacterium (assembly GCA_013298335.1). GTDB lineage: Bacteria > Acidobacteriota > Blastocatellia > Chloracidobacteriales > Chloracidobacteriaceae > JAAFHI01. The sequence continues at coordinate 2,605 of JAAFHI010000210.1, read as the reverse complement.
CGGCGGCAACCAGTACTACAGCAAGCGCACCTGGCCGATGGCGCACATCACCCTGAAGTCGAAGGCCGATTTCTTCGGCAAGACGCTGGAACCGGGCGATTACGTGCTGATCATCACCCCGAAGGGCCTTGCGAACGAAATGGGCATGCAGGTCGGAATGTTTACGCCCAAGGGAGAAAATGGAACTTATCTCGTACCCGGCAACGTTTTCACCGAAACGCCCGAGTTCAAGTCCGTGGCTTCCAAGCCGGTGAAGTTCGCGAGCGGCGCGCCGATGAGCGACACGCTGAAGTTCAACCTCGTTCCCAAGGGCAACAAGGTTGAAATCAAGATTCACTACGGCGACCGGATGTACGTCGACACGATGACGGCGGTGAAATAGCAGAAGAAAAGGGATCAGGGGTCGGGGATCAGGGGTCAGAATAAAATCGGTTGGTTTTTGAATGGCCCCTTCCTTTCCGCGTATTCCTGATCCCTGTTCCCTGACCCCTGATCCCTGCCCACCGATCCCTTTCCCCCCAGGAGTATTCAATGGCTGACCACACCGAACAGGACATCCCGACCGTGAACGGCGCGGTTTCGAACTCGTATTCGATGCTCGAACCGCGGATGAAGAAAGTGTATGGCGCGTATTACAAGGAGCTGTACTACACGCCCGAGCGGCGCGTCATCGACGCGAAGACGCAGGAACTGATCTCGCTCGCCGCTTCGCTCGTCGCCAAGTGCGACGGCTGCGTGGACGGCCACATGAAAAAGGCGCTCGAACTGGGCGCGACCAAGGAAGAAATCAGCGAAACCATCTGCATCGCCGCCGCGATCAACGCCGCCGCCATCATCGACCAGACCGACAAGGCGGCGGCTCGGCTCGGACTGAACCACTTTCCCAGCGCCGCCGGCGCGGCTTCCGGTTCGCAGAAGCAATGAAAAAGCTGTTTATTTTGATGTCGAGTTTTCTGTTCGCGGTCGGCGCGGTGACCATGCCGCGCCCCGCGAACGCGGCCCCCGTTTCAACCGTGGAATACGGCACTTTTACATCGCCAAGTCTCGGCAAGGACGTGAGTTACGCCGTCTCGCTGCCGCCCTCCTACAAAACCGAGCCGAAACGCCGGTATCCGCTGGTGATTTTCCTGCACGGGATGTTCAACAGCGAAAAGGACTGGGAAGGCCGGGGGATTCAGGCCGCGCTCGACCAGTTGCGCGGGTCGGGCAAGGTCGGCGAGTACATCGTGGCCGTGCCGCGCGGCGAAAACAGCTTCTACATCAATTCGAAGGCGGGTGTCCGGTATGAGGACGCCATCGTCAAGGATTTCATTCCCTTTATCGACAAAACGTATCGCACGACCGGCTCGCCGAAGCAGCGGCTCATCGAGGGGATTTCGATGGGCGGCTACGGCGCGCTCAACATCGCGTTCAAGTATCCCGAGATGTTTACCGGCGTGGCGACGCACTGCGCGGCGATTTTCATCGAGCCGCCGGGACCGCCGAAGTCGCCCGACGACCGGCTGGGCGTCTGGCGCTACGACATGGCGAAGTCGCTCTACGGCGACCCGCCCGACGCGGTGTTTTTCAAGGCGAACAACCCGCTCGATCTGGCGCAGGTCAATATCGCGAAAATCAAAAAGCTGAAGATCTACTTCGACGTGGGTTCGGAAGACCGCTACAAGTTCGACGTCGGCAACAAGCGGCTCGACGCGGTCCTGACCGAAGCGGGCATCAAGCACGAGTTCCACCTCGTGCCGGGCAACCACGGGTGGGCGTTTCTGGTCGCCCAGAGCGAACCGGGGTTCACCTTCTGCTGGAACGCGGTCAAATAGTTCCGGACCGACATGGAAAAGCCGTCATTTTCAAAACGTCTCCGCCTCGTGGGAATCTACTCCCTCGGGGCGGTTCTGTTTCTGGGTATTGGCGGCGCGGCGACGTTCATCCTGAAGGCCCGAATGGCCCGGTCGAGTTCAAAAACCGGACGCACCGCCACCCGCCCGACGCTGGCGGCGCAGGAAAAACTACAGGATGCCGTGAAGAAGGGCGACGCGGTCGAAATTCGCAGGGCGATCAGCCTTGGGGCGAATCCAAATGGTTTTGGCGAATTGGACATGCCATTGCAAATTGCGGTGGGCAATCATGATCTGGAAACGGTCAAACTTCTGGTTGAAGCCGGGGCCGACCCGAACAAAAACGATCCCACTTTTAGAAGCGCCTTGGCTGAGGCGGCTGACCAGGGCGATTCGGACATGGCGCTCTACCTGATACAACAGGGCGCTGACCCGTGTTTGAAGTATTACGGCGGCACGGCGGCGGATTTCGCCAGGAAAAAAGGCCATGTGAAGCTGAGCTACCTGCTGCGCGCGGCGGGTCCGTGCTTTGATTAGGAGTAACTCTTCAGCCGCTGCCATTTGCCCTGCCCTCAAGGACAGGGCTATTCAAAAACAAGCCTCGTGAACGAGGCTCAGACCGGTTTTCCCGATTCCGTAGCCCCGTTATGGTCTTTGAAAAATTGTTTCGGTAATACGCGGTTGGTTCGATTCCGGCAAGGCGCGAATGCGCCGGCAGATAATAGCCGCGCCCGTCAGGGCGTGGTTGGTCCGGCAATCACATCCGGAGCGCC
>JAAFHI010000414.1 GCA_013298335.1 Actinomycetota bacterium | reverse complement strand
CGCTCGAATCCCCAGTCGTGATTTCCCGCGATGACAATTTTATGCCGGTGGGGCTGGGTTCCCAGCCAGGCATTGAAGGCTTCAATTTCGGGAAGCGTGCCGCGTCCGGTGAAATCCCCGGCATGAATCAGAACGTCGCCATCGGGCACGACGACATTCTCGTGGAGATTGTGCGTGTCGCTGATGGCGACGATTCTGAGCATAAAAAAGTCTTGGGAGTCTGGTGGGTCTCGGGAGTCTCGGGAGTCAAAGAAATATGTTTTCGAAAGGTTTTGGACTCCCAAGACCCTCAAGACTCACCAGACTCCCAAGACTTCTTACGGAGAGACCGCGACCGCCCCGCTCTTGACCGTCTGGGGCTGGGAAACCGTGTCGCGGACCTGAAGCACGAGCGCCGCCGCGACGAGCATGCTCGCGCCGCCGAGCATCACGACGTAGAGCGGGTTGTTGGCGAAGACGTATTTCACGAGCGGCTGGAAGGTCAGCGAAGCGACGATTTCGGGAATCACGATGAAGAAGTTGAAAATTCCCATGTAGATGCCCATCCGGGCGGCGGGAAGCGCGCCGGAGAGAATCGCGTAGGGCATCGAGAGAATCGAGGCCCAGGCGATGCCGACGCCGATCATCGTGCCGAAAAGCAGATATTTGTTCTGGATGAAGTAGACCGCGAGCAAACCGAAGCCCCCGCACGAGAGCGCGACGGCGTGGACGACGCGCTTGCCGACGGCATCCGAAATCGGTTTCAGCAAGAAGGCGACGATGAAACAGACCACCGAATAGGCCGCGAAACAAAGGCCGCCCCACTCGTTGCCCTGATTGAACAGCGGCGAGTTTTTGTCGGGCGCGTGGAAGACGTGGAAGGACACGGTCAGCCCGAAGAAAATCCACATACAGAAGAGTCCGAGCCAGGTGAAGACCTGCACGTAGGCGAGTCGCTTCATGGTGTCGGGCATCTCGCGCAGCGCGTCGATGATTTCATGGAAAATTTCGACCGCGCCGGTAATCAGGCTGCTCTCGGCTTTCTTCTTCCTGAACTCGGCGAGATTTTCCGGCGGATATTCGCTGGTGGTGAAGACGGTCCACAGCACCGCACCGAGGAAAGCGACCGCGCCCGCGCGGAACGAATAGACCACCGACAGCGGGATGCCGTTCGGCGCATTCTGGGTCACGTTGAAATAGGTCGACAGCACGTAGGGCATGACGTTGGCAAGCGTCGCCCCGACGCCGATGAAGAAACTCTGCATGATGAAGCCCGTCGAACGCTGGCTTTCATCGAGTTTGTCGCCGACGAAGGCCCGGAACGGCTCCATGCTGATGTTGATGCTGCTGTCGAGAATCCAGAGGAAGCTCGCCGCCGCCCAGATGCTCGGGGAATAGGGCATCAGGAACAGCATGAGGCTGGCCAGAATCGCGCCGACCAGAAAGTAGGGGCGGCGGCGGCCAAGGCTGTTCCACGTGCGGTCGCTCATCGCGCCGATAATCGGCTGGACGAGCAGGCCGGTCATCGGCGCGGCGAGCCAGAGAAAGGCGACCTTGTCTGGCTCGGCCCCGAGTTTCGTGTAGATCGCGCTCATGTTCGCCATCTGCAAGCCCCAGCCGAACTGGATGCCGAGAAAGCCGAAGTTCATGTTCCAAATCTGGGGGAAGCTCAGTCTGGGCTTGCTCATGTGAGTTCTTCCGTTTCCTTCTCTTGAGGATTCTGGTCGTCGTCTTCGGAAACCGCCGCGGGGGGGTCGGGGGTCGCGGGAAGACGTCCGTAGGTATCCGCCAGCACGTTGAGGCGCGTGGCGTGTTCCGGTGTCAAAGCGTTTTCGATGAATCGCCAGCCCCAGTGGCCGTGGTCGCTGCCGGGCAGGTTCATGCGGGCGGCGTTGCCGAGACCGAGGATGTCCTGCGCGGGCACGAGCGCGGTGTCGGCGACCGAGGCATAGACCGCGCGGATGAAATCCCAGTGAATTTCAGAGCCGTCGGAATTCAGATACCGCAGGCAGAATTTCCGCTCGCGCTCGATCTGGGACGCCCCGCGAGTCGAACCCTGGGCCGGTTTGCTTTCATACCAGCCGACGGTCGTGTCGTTGTCGTGCGTGCCGGTGTAGGCAACGGCGTTTTTGACGTAGTTGTGCGGCAGATCGCAGTTTTTCTGGTCGCCGGTGAAAGCAAACTGAAGAATCCGCATGCCGGGGAAGCCGAATCCGTCGCGCAACGCCTCGACGTCGGGCGTGATGATGCCCAGATCCTCGGCGAGAATCGGCAGGTCGCCGAGTTCTTCGTTGAGCACCCGAAACAGCGCCTCGCCGGGCGCGGGAACCCACTGGCCGTTGATGGCCGTCGTCTCGCCGAAGGGAACTTCCCAGCAGGCCGCGAAGCCGCGAAAGTGGTCCATCCGGACGACATCCACCGTCCGAAGCGTCTGTCTGACGCGCGCCGTCCACCAGGAGAAATTTCGCTTCGCCATTTCTTCCCAGTTGTAGAGCGGATTGCCCCACAACTGACCGGTCGCGCTGAAGTAGTCCGGCGGCACGCCTGAAACTTCGGTCGGCGTCCCGTCGGCTTTCAGTTTGAACAGTTCGGGATTCGCCCAGACATCCGATGAATCGTAGGCCACGAAAATCGGCACGTCGCCGATGATGCTGATGCCGCGCGCGGCGCAGGCCGCCCGGACGCTCGCCCACTGGCGGAAAAACAGCCATTGATAAAACACATGCGCGTCAATCTTTTCGCGGAGCATCTCGCGCGCATGATCGAGGGCGTGCGGCACGCGCTGGGCGAAGTCGCTCTCCCAGAGATTCCACGGCGTGCCGTTGTGGTCGTCCTTGATGGCGCGGAATAACGCGTAGTCTTCGAGCCAGCCGGCTTCGGTAGCGCGGAACTCGGCAAACTCGGCGACGAGGTCGTCCGCCACACCGGCGCGGAAGCGCTCGAAGGCGGTCGCGAGCAGGGCATTCTTCCACGGAATGACGCGCCCGAATTCCACCCGGTCGGCGGCAAAGTCGGGAACGTCGGCGAGGTCTTCCGCCGCCAGCAGGCCGTCCCGGACCAGATACTCCGGGCTGACCAGAAACGGATTGCCCGCGAATGCCGAGAAACAGGCGTAGGGCGAATCGCCGAAACCGGTTGGTCCGAGCGGCAGTATTTGCCAGTAGGTCTGACCAGCGGAAACGAGAAAATCGAGAAACCGTTCGATGTGGGGACCGAGATCGCCGATGCCGAACGGACCGGGAAGTGACGTCGGATGCAGCAACACGCCGCATGCTCTGGGAAACTGCATAAAGCTTTGAATTTTCGATTGAAGATTCTCGAATTCGGATTTTTCGACCGGGACCGGCGGGTCTTCGCAATCGAAAATCTTCAATCGAAAATCATGAATTGAGTTGTGGTCGGGTGAAACGCCGGGCGAGTATAGGGAATTTTTGTACGTTTGCCTACGAAAAGTCGAACTGTGGAAAACCCCGCGTCACATGTCGGTAACGAACTTCTGACCTATTCGATGAATCTGCTACAGTCGGCGTCGCCACGGCGCCTCATTTTCGAAAGTCGAATTCGACACAGTCGGTTTTATGGTCGAAACTCAGCTTCGCTCGGAAACGTCGCCCACGACGGTCGGGGCGGCCGTGCGGCGACTGGTCGGGCATCCGGTGGACACCTTCGTCAGAAGGTGGAACTGGAAGGCCGCACTGACCAGTGCCATCATCCGCTCATCCATCTTCTTCAGCGTCAATCTGACCGCCGGAAAACGCGCCGCCTTCGCCGCCATGCTCACGGAATTTGTGTTCCGGGCCGCGACGACGGGGTTTTACGGGTCGTTTACGCAGGCATTCCGCCGCGTCGAACCCGCCTGGCAGGCGTCGGTCATCGTCATGTTCGGGTTGCCGCTCGTCAGTCACAGCCTGGAATTCACGCTCCACTGGCTGCGCGGAACGCCGAACCTCAAGGCGAGCATCGGCGCGTCAATCGTCTTCACGGTGCTGTCGTCGCTGTTCAACCTCTACATCATGCGGCGCGGCGCGATGATCGTCGGCGCGGAAAGCGACAGCCTGTGGCGGGATTTCGCCCGGATGCCGCGCCTGGTCGGAGGCTTTCTGGCGACACCGTTTCTTTTTCTCGCTTCCGGATTCGGGCGGCGCGCATGAAAACGCTCCACATCGCCAGCGCCTTCCACGCGACTTCGGGGGGAATCAGTACGTTTTACCGCGCACTGTTCGCCGAAGCCGAGCGCCGCGAGCGGCCAATCCGGCTGGTCGTGCCGGGCGAACGCCGCGCGGTGGAGGAAATCGGGCGTTTCGGACGCATCTACTATCTGAAAGCGCCGTTATCGCCGATTTTCGACCGGAAGTACCGCATCGTGCTGCCGAACTGGTTTCTGCCGACGAACGGCAGCGCGATTCACGAAATTCTGAAAACCGAACGGCCCGATCTGGTGGAAGTCAGCGAAAAATACTCGCTGCCCTACATCGCGGGGCTGTTGCGGCGCGGGAAATTCCGCGACGTGCCGCGCCCGACGCTGGTCGGGTTTTCGAATGAACGGATGGACGACAACCTGCGCGCCTTTTTCAAAACCGAGGCGCGCGGGAAAACCTTCGCCCGGTGGTT
>JAAFHI010001035.1 GCA_013298335.1 Actinomycetota bacterium | reverse complement strand
TGACCGCGACGCCGAAACGCAGGGACAACGTCGATACCTACAAATATTTCGGCGAGCCGGTCTACATGTATTCCCTGAAGGACGGCATCAACGACGGGTTTCTGACGCCGTTCAAGGTGAAACAGATTTCAACGACGCTCGATGACTACGTTTTCACGCCCGACGACCGGCTGGTGGAAGGCGAAATCGAGACGGGCAAGCGGTACACCGAGCCGGATTTCAACAAGATCATCGAGATCAAGGAGCGCGAGAAGTACCGCGTGAAGCTTTTCATGGCGCAGATCAACCAGACCGAGAAAACGCTGGTGTTCTGCGCCACTCAGGACCACGCGCTGATGGTGCGCGACCTCATCAATCAGATGAAGACGGGGACCGACCCGAATTACTGCCACCGGGTCACGGCCAATGACGGCGCGCTCGGCGAACAGTGGCTGCGCGACTTTCAGGACAATGAAAAGACGATTCCGACGATTCTCACCACGTCGCAGAAACTTTCGACGGGAGTGGACGCGCGCAACGTCCGGAACATCGTCCTGATGCGGTCGGTCAATTCGATGATCGAGTTCAAGCAGATCATCGGTCGGGGCACGCGGCTGTATGACGGGAAGGACTACTTCACGATTTACGACTTCGTGAAGGCGCACCAGCACTTCAGCGACCCGGAATGGGACGGCGAACCGCTCGAACCCGAACCGAAACCGGTGAAGGACGCGCTTCCCGAGCCGGAAGTGCCCGCCGAGACCGACGAACCGGAGGAAACGCGCCGGAAACGACCGCGCATCCGGGTCAGGCTCGCCGACGGCAAGGAGCGCAGCCTCCAGAGCATGATGTCCACGACTTTCTGGCATCCCGACGGCAGGCCGATTTCCGTCCAACAATTTCTGGAAATGCTGTTCGGAACGCTGCCGGAGTTCTTCCGGGACGAAGCCGAACTGCGCCGCCTCTGGAGCGCGCCCGACACGCGGCGCAAACTGCTCGACGGACTTGCCGAAAAGGGTTTTGGTCGCGACAAACTGAGTGAAATGCAGCGGATCATCGACGCGGAGAAAAGCGACCTGTTCGATGTGCTTGCGTATGTCGCCTACGCGCTGCCCCCGCTCACGCGCGAGGAACGGGCGGTCCGCGCGAGCGTCGTCATCGGCGAGAAGTTCAATGAAAAGCAGCAGGTGTTTCTGAATTTTGTCCTGTCGCACTACGTCAGCGTCGGCGTGGACGAACTCGATCAGGACAAACTCACGCCGCTGTTGAAGTTGCGCTACCGCGACTCGCTCCTCGACGCCGCCGCCGACCTTGGCCCCGCGCCGGAAATCAAGAACGCCTTCGTGAGCTTCCAGCAATTCCTTTATGAATGAGGGGATGGGGGATGGAAAAACGAATTGTGAAATTTGTAGTTCCCTCTCCCATAGAGGATAGCCCATAGCCTCGCCAAAGCGCTCCGGCTATGGGCTATCCTCTTTCGGAATCCGGCGGCCCAATGTTAACCAAATGTTGGCTCATCCTTCATCCTTCATCCTTCATCCTTCATCCTTCATCCTTCATCCTTCCCCTCATCGCAGCCCCGTCGTCACGATTAATTGATTGCCGCTGAAGACGACGTCCGGGTAGCGCGACGTATCGGATGGATCGCCGGACCAGACTTTCCGCGTGATGACCTGCCCGCTCCGACCCGCGATGAACGTAATCCGCCCGTCGGACCCCATCGGGACGCTCACCCGCCGGGTTTCGCCGGGGGCGAGCCGGTTGTTCGGTCCGAAAGTTTCCCCTTCCGTGAAAATGTGGACGTTGTCGTTCGACTTGTTCTGGAACACCGCCGTGACCATTACCTGACCGGACGGCGGTTTCGGCGTCGGCGTGGGTCTCGGCGGGGTCGGCGCGGGTTTTGTGGGTGATGTATCGCCCGTCGAAGCGCCCGACACCGGGTATCCCTTCACGATGGCGAAACCCGCGCCGCCGCTCTGGGCGTTCTGCGCCCACGTTGCAGGGTCGGAATCAATCACCGTGTAGGTTCCGGCGGGAACGACCGCGTTCGGACGGCATTCCCAGTAAGCGTTCTGGACACCACCCTGCCCCGGCGTGCCGTTCGTCCGCCACGGGCCGTACACCTGACCGTTCGCGGCCTGAAGTCCGACCGTGCCGGG
>JAAFHI010001034.1 GCA_013298335.1 Actinomycetota bacterium | reverse complement strand
TGCCGGGCAGCGGACGGAACGAACCGTAGCCCTCGACGTTTTCCAGACGCTTGTCGGAGATGTTGATCGCCGACGGATCGGACGCCTTCAGCCACGCCCACACCGACTGCGCGCGGTCACGCGACAATCGCAGGTTGGTGCCATCGTCACCGAGGTTGTCGGTGTGGCCTTCGACAATCACCTTGGTGTCGGTCGCCCGGATGAGCAGGTTGCGGATTTCGGTCAGGGTCGCCAGTTCGGACGGCTTGATGCTCGCCGATCCCGAATCGAACGAAATCTGGAAGTTGGCCTTCACGACCGTTCCGGTATTGCCGCCCTGCTTGAAATCGGTCGTGTAGACCGGCGTCGCAGCGGTTTCATCGGTAATTTCGCGGATAAAGGAAAGGTCCACGACCTGATCGACCGGCGCGAAGCTCGGCAGGCGGTCCGGCAGCAGTTTCTGCAACCGCTTGGCGTGGTCAAGGTAGGTAATACCGAAGATCGACTTTTCAAGCGGCTGGGCCGGAGCAATGCCGAACAGATGGCGTACTTCGGAAATATTGTTCACCCGCGAACCGCCGAGCGAGACGCCGTCCTCGACCGTCGAATTGAAGTATGCGTTCCAGAACACCGGTCCCTTGCCTTCGAGGTTGAACACCAGCGCGTTGAGCGCCGAGACACGGTCGCGGAAGTAGGTCGGGTCGGTCTTGATCTTTTCATTCGACCGGGCGATGCACCGCAGGAGCGTCGAGACGTATTCCCGGTGCTGGTTCATCCAGTCCTGATTGCCGAAGATGATGTTCGGCATCATGTAACTGTATTCCTTGGTCGAAATGATCTTCTGAAGCTTTTCCGATTTCCCCTTGTAGGTGACGGTGGACCGCCCCTTCGCGGCCATCACGTCGCCGGGCGTCCAGGTGGCGCAGGCGTTGATTTCGACCGATTCCGAAGCACCGGTCTTTTTGTTCTTCAGTGAAACCTTCGCGTTTTGAACGAATTTCTGCGCGGCCTCGATGTGGTCGGTCGCGTTCACGAAATTGATCGCGTCCGGGTCGTAGACGGCTTCATCGGGGTTGACCGGAATCTGGTTGTCGGCGGCCCAGTCCACGGTCACGTTCCAGTCGCAGTAGGGAACGGCAGTCACGACGACCGCGCCACGCGCAAGCTGCGGGTCCTTCTTCCACGATTCCGGACCCATCAGGCAGTCCTCACCGAACGAATAACCGCTGCTCCAGATGACCTTGGCCTTGTTGCCGCGCAGCAGCTTGTTGGCACCCGCGATATCCACGGCGGCCTGGTCGCCGGTGGTCGTCACGAACTGCATCTGTCCGGCGGCAAGCGCCTTGACCTGCTCGGAGGTGTCGTTCTGGACCACCAGTTTCGTATTGGTAATGCCCGACTGACAGAGACAACTGTCGGCGTGATCGCCGGATTTGCCCGGCCCGCCCACGGCGTCGATGATGCCGCTCTCGGTCTGCCACGTCCACAAACCGATGGTGACGTCGGGATTGTCGCTGGTCTTCTCCGGCGCTTTTACCTGCGACGCGGGAAGAGTGGCGACATTGATGGCCTCGAGTTTCTCCCGTCCATCCGGAACAACCGATTTCTGCCCTTCGGCTTTCTGGGGCGTGATTTTGTCGAGAATGCCCAGATTCCGAAGACCGACATAGACAAGACCGACCATCACGAGAACGATCAAAATGATGGCCCCGGGGCCAAGCTGCAAACGACCGATTTTCATCGAAGTCTCCAAACGCTACAAAACGCGCACCGTGGTGCGCGCAAAATCAGTGAAAGGGCCGGAGATGTCAGTCGCACAATCGCGGCTGGAGGGTCGTCCGGAACTCCGGCACAACCGCGAGCCGTGCCGCGAGTCACTGGAAGATGTATTCCAAAAACCGACAAATTCCTAGCGAAATCGAATTTCGGGATTTCGAATCTTCCGGGCGGCGGAATAAAGCCGAGGCAGTCAATCATTCAAAAACAAGTCGGTCATCCTCTGTGAAGCAGTTCGGGAGCGTGTGAAATGAAGTGGTTCGTGATTGCGGCCTTATTCCTGAGCGGGACGGTTTCGAGCCTGTTTTTCCTGCACCGTCCGGCGACCGTGAAATCGGAAAGCGCGCCTGTCGGCGGCAGTCGCAAGGCCGTCGTGGTCGAACT
>JAAFHI010000252.1 GCA_013298335.1 Actinomycetota bacterium | reverse complement strand
TTTCACGGCGTAGATCGTGTTGGCCGCGTTGGTGATGGCCTGCCGTTTGGCGATCTGGCCGACCAGTCGTTCTCCCTTGTCGGTAAACCCGACGACCGAAGGGGTCGTCCGACCGCCTTCCTTGTTCGGGATGATCTGGGTCGTCCCGCCTTCCATCACGGCGACGCAGCAGTTGGTCGTCCCCAAGTCGATGCCGATCACTTTTCCCATAAAAACCTCTTCCAATTTCGCGGTCGTCCCTGGCCGACGCTCGGGTCCGGCCCCGCCGGAAGGCGACGCCGAAATCGCAAAACGCACTTTTTAATAATTTAAAGTTCTATAACGTAAAGTGCCGGGCCGCGACCGGCGGGCCGCTTCCCGTTTCACCAGACGTCGGGTCATCCCCTTGAAAATCCCTGTGGAATCAACGAATTGACAACAGGTCACCGCCGACTGTCAATGTCCCGCCCGGAAATTCCCGGCGGACTCACGCCGCGTCGTCGTCGTCGGGCACCACCGGCGGCCGAACCGCGACCCGGACCATGGCCGGTCGCAACAGCTTCCCGTCGATGCTGTATCCCCGCTTGAGTTCTTCCAGAACCGTGTTCGGTTTGTAGTCTTCCGTCTCTTCGGTCGCAATCGCTTCGTGCATCGCCGGGTCGAACATCGTCCCGATCGCCGGCACCGGCGACAGGCCATGCCCGCACAGCACGTCCGAAAACTGCTTCTGAATCAGTTCCACGCCCTGGAGAAACGCCGGCAGGTCGCCACCCTCGGCCCCGCCCGTCGCCAGCGCCCGTTCCAGATTGTCGAGCACTTCGAGGGCCGACAATATCACCTCGCCCCGCGCCCGCGCCGCGATTTCCTGTTTCTCGCGTTCGCCGCGCTTGCGGAAGTTGTCGAATTCGGCCCGCAACCGCAGCGTCTGTTCGTTGGCGGCGTTGCGCTCGGCGGTCACCCGAGCGAGCTGCTCCTGCACCACCTCGACGTGCTTGCGCGCCAACTGAGTCTGGTCCTTGGCCCGCGTCAGGTCTTCCTGAAGCGTGGCCAGATCCATCAGCAGCCGGATCGAATCGTCCTCGGTCAAAAGCCCCGCTTCATTCATCGGCACCGCCGCCAGCCGGTCCGAAGACGTTTCGAGCACGGCTTCCCCGGACAGTTCGACCGCCTTGACCTCGGCCTCCGGGGCCGCCTCTGGAAACTCCAGAACTTTATTTTTTTCAATGATTTCAGTTGACGGCTCAGGTGACGGCACGGCCGCCGCCGCGTCCGGCTCGACCGCCGGGGCCGCCGCGTCCCGGGCCGGTTCAATCACCGGCTCAAAGGAAAATGCCGGGGCATCCGACTCGACGAATCCATCCGGGAGCTGGATTTCAATCGTCCGAAAAACAGCGCGCGTCCCCACCTCCGCCTCGGGCACGGGTGGGTGTTCCTCCGTCGGACGAGCGTCATCGGGCCGGGAATTCGGCTCGAACGGCTCGAAATTGACTGGAATATTCGCCACGAAAACCTCCAAAACAGTTCACCCGATGCGCGCGAAAGCCGACAGCCACGACCTTCGGGGACCGATGTATTTTTTTATTCGAGACTCGGTCTCGGCTCATCCGGAATGTGAACCCACTCGACGGGACCGCCCGTCGCACCCAGAATCGCGCCCGCGAAGGGCGTTCCGCCGGGTTGGTCGCTGAGAACCTGATCGAACAGACTCGCCACGTACCCCACGACGCGCATGATCCGGGCGTACTTCATGCGCATCGGTCCGACGACGCTGATGCTGCCCATAACCTGATTGCGGTAGGAATAGGGCGCGGTCACGATCGTGCAGTCGCGCAACCCCGGAACCGGGTTTTCCGCGCCGATGCGGACGATCACCCCGCCACGCTCGGCGGCGGCGAGGCACTGGTTGAGAATCTTCACCAGCCGCCCCTTTTCCTCGAACATCCGGAAGATCGCCTTCATCCGGTCGGTGTCCGCGAAGTCCCCTGAATCCAGCATGTTGACGGCTCCGTCAACGTAGATGGCGGCATCCTCCTCGGTCCGCCCAAGGTCGCGATTGCAGAGCAGGATGGCGTTCTTCAGCAACCGGTCGTAGAGGGCTTTTTCCTCCGACATCCGACGCAGCAGGTCGCGCCGGACGACGGACAGACTGCGCCCGCCGAAGTTCTCCACGATGTAGCGGGCCGTCCGGTTGAGTTCGTCCTGCGGGAGTTCCTCGTCCATCCGGACCACGAAATCACGCACCAGCCCGGCCCGCGAAACGGTAATCACGAGAATCCGGCGGTCGGCCAGCTTCACGAACTCGATGTGCTGGAGGATGTCCTGCGAGAGCGGCGGCGAGAGCACGATGCCGACGTGCGACGAGAGGTCCGACAGCAGGTGCGAGGCCCGCTCCATCAGGTGATCCTGCGTCACTTCCGGGTTGGAAAAGAGCTGCCGGTTGATGAAGACCTCGTCCGAGCGCGAAGGCCGCCCGTCGAAGTCGGCAATCAGCGAATCCACGTAGAACCGATATCCCCGGTCGGTCGGAATGCGTCCGGCGGAGGTGTGCGGCTGCGCCAGAAAGCCTTCTTCCTCAAGGTCCGCCATCACGTTGCGGATGGTGGCGGCGCTGAGCGACTGGCCGAGTTGCTTGGAAAGCGTGCGCGAGCCGACTGGCTCACCGGTGGCGATGTGCAGTTTGATGGCGGCAATCAGGATGTCCCGACTCCGTCCGTCGAGTTCGCGCAGTGTTCGCTTCCTGGCCATAAACCTTTGCGCATCTATCAGAAATAAGTAGGCGGCTCGCCAAAGTACCACCCGTCAAAACGGGGTGTCAAGTTGCGGCACGAGCCTTGCCGGGAGAGCGGCGATTCAACGTTCGCCCCGCGAGGTTTGTCCATGCGCCTGCACCCTTCCCGACGCCGTCCCCTCCGCCGTTCCCGCGGCGTGAGCCTGCTCGAACTGCTGGTCGTTCTCGCCATCATCGCGGTGCTCGTCGGCATGGCCGCCGCCGGGTACACGCGCTTCGTCGCCTTCACCGCCGAAAACCGCGCCGTCGCCAACATCCATACCATCGCCACCGCGCAAGTCGCGCACCACGCCCTCCGGGGACGGTTCGGGTCCTTCGAACAGCTCATCGACCAGCTCGAACTGTTCAGCGGTCTCGAACGCGACGTCGCGGGTCGCGGCGGCAGCGAGGTCATCAGCGACGGGCGGTATGACTACAGCCTGCGCTTCGACGCGGAGGCCGCTGGCTACACGCTCGACGCCGATCCGAAGCCCGCCTACGCGGGCCGCTACCGCCGCTTTCGCCTCCGGATGCGCGACACCGCCACCGGAAGACATTTTGGCACGGTACTTGCTTCTCCCCCTATGAACGCATCGCCGCCCGACTCGGCCTACCAACCGCTGAACCCCTGACGGCGCCGCGCTCGATACCTTAAACCCATCATTCCGAAAGGAAAGGAACTCAGTTCACATGTTGAAAAACACCAAACGCACCTCCCTGTTCTCCATCGCCCTGCTCGCCCTCGCCCTCCTCGGCGCGAGCGTCACCTCCGCCTTCGCCCAGACGCCGGCCCCGACGCCGACCTCCGCCAAGGCCAAGCCGGTCCGCAAGGCGAACCCGGACACCGACTACGGCAAGGTCCAGATCAAACTCCGCGAGATGGGCCTCTACGCCGGGGAAATCACCGGCTACAAAAACCCCGAAACCGCCGACGCCCTGCGGAAGTTCCAGCAGAAGAACGGTCTGAAGGCGACCGGCACGCTCAGCGCCGAGACCCGGACGAAGTTCGGCCTGCCGGAACGCAAGTCCCGCAGGAAGTCCGCCGACATGTCCGCCGCCCCCGCCGGACAGCGGTAACCGGTTCGTTCACGGTCTTTCACCTCCACCTTTGAAAAACTTGACGGTTTCGACGTATGCTCGCTCGCGTCGAAACCTTTTTTCTTTGGAGGGACCAGGGGTCAGGCATCAGGGGTCAGGGAAAATCCAAGGCCCAAGATTTTCTTGGCGGTCTCATCCGACGCGATGCAGGGAACCGAGAGAAAATTCCTGATTCCTGATTCCTGATCCCTGATTCCTGATCCCTTTTCCCATGAACGTCCTCATCAACGGAGCACCCGAAATCATCCCCGACGGACTGACCGTCGCCGCGCTCGTCGCGCATCTCGACCTCGGCGGCGGACGCCTCGCCGTCGAACGCAACGGCGAGATCGTCCCGCGCGGCCGCTGGGAATCCGTCCCGCTCGCCGACGGCGACAAGCTGGAACTCGTCCACTTCGTCGGAGGCGGCTGAAAAAACAGTCTCGGAGTCTGGGGAGTCTTGAGCGTCCGGGGAGTCATCCACATTTTGACTTTGAACTCTGTCTTTGAATTTCTGACTCCCAAGACCTACAAGACCCCCAAGACTCCCAAGACTGATTCCAAGGAGTAATTATGTCTGCCACACACCCCGACCCGCTGGTCATCGCCGGGCGCGAATTCGGTTCGCGGCTGATGATCGGAACGGGCAAGTATCCATCTCATGAAGTGATGCGGGAAGCGCACCGGAATTCGGGCGCCGAAGTCGTCACCGTCGCCATCCGGCGGGTCAACCTGGCCGACCGGTCAGCCGGGTCGCTGATGGAGTACATCGACGACCGGATGCTCATCCTGCCCAATACCGCCGCCTGCTTTACCGCCGAAGAGGCCATCCGGACTGCCCGGCTCGGGCGCGAACTGCTCGACACCCCGTGGGTCAAGCTCGAAGTCATCGGCGACGAGCGGACGCTCTTTCCCGACAACGCGGGGCTGGTTCAGGCAACCGAAGTGCTTGCGAAGGAAGGGTTTTTCGTCCTGCCGTACTTCAACGACGACCTGATTACCGCCCGGCGGCTGATCGACGCGGGCGCGGTCGCGATCATGCCCCTCGCCGCGCCCATCGGGTCCGGCCTGGGAATTCAAAACTTCACGACCATGCGGATTCTGCGCGAAATGATCACCGAAGTGCCGATCATCGTGGACGCGGGCGTCGGCACGGCGTCGGACGTCGCGGTCGCGATGGAACTCGGCATGGACGCCGTACTGCTCAACACGGCGGTCGCCGCCGCCGAGCATCCGGCGATGATGGCCGAGGCGATGAAACTCGCCATTCAGGCCGGACGCCTCGCCTTCCGCGCGGGCCGCATGCCGAAACGGCTCTACGCGACGGCGAGCAGCCCGATGGACGGCCTCAGTCGCTGAAAGGATTGTTTTGAAAATGGGCGGGCGCGAACGGTTCACACGGTACGCGACGCGGGGCGGCGTCACGGCGGGATGCCTCCTCATCGCCGCCGTTTACTTCCTGCGAACCGACCGGGTCGTCGGATTGTTCAAGGACGACGGCTGGTACCTGCTCCTCGGCCACGCGCTCGCCACCGGCCAGGGCTTCCGGCTGGTGAATTTTCCAGTTCCGCCGGGCCTCCCGCTCTACCCGCCAGGCCTCCCGCTGGTTTTCGCGCTCGGCATCCGGACCTTCGGGCTGACCGCCGACACCTTCTGGTGGTTGAAAGCAATTTCCATCGCGGCCATGTTCACCCTCGGCTGGCTGACCTACCGCCACGCCCGGACGACGCGCGACCTGCCGCCGTCCATCGCCGGACTGCTCGCCGCCGCAACGCTGCTCAGTCCGGCGTTCGTCTTTCTGGCGACCTCGACGCTCATGGCGGAATGTCTCTTCACGGCGCTCCAGATGGGCGCGCTGGTCCTCACGGAACGCGCCCTCGCCGCCAGACGGCCCGAAACCACCAGTCGAACAATCTTCGCCGCGAGCCTGCTCGCCGCCTTCGCCTTCCTCACCCGGAGCGCGGGCATCGCGCTGCTCGCGGCGCTTCCCCTCTCCTTTCTCTTGCAGCGTCGTCCGCGACTGCTGATTCCGTTCGCGCTGGCCTGCCTCGCGGTCATCGGCCCGTGG
>JAAFHI010000023.1:11572-13184 GCA_013298335.1 Actinomycetota bacterium | reverse complement strand
GCTTTCCAGAGTTCGGTCAGTTCACGCTCGATGGCGGGGACGTTGACCTGTCTCCGGCGTTCGATCTCTTCGACAACGTTTGTTTGTTCCATAGGATGAAAAGGGATCAGGAATCAGGGATCAGGGGTCAGGAGGGGAGTCCGGTTTTTGGAACGACATTTGCTTTTCAAGTGTCACCAAAAGCGGATTCCAGCCACCAAGGAGCAAAAGAAATATGGGAATTCAAAGTTACCGTGACCTGACCGTCTGGCGGAAATCAATGGATTTGGTGGTCACGAGCTACCGATTGGTCGAATCATTCCCGAAATTTGAAAACTACGGACTGGGAAATCAGTTGCGTCGGGCTGCCGTTTCAGTTCCGGCGAACATTGCCGAAGGAAACGGCAGAAGAAGTTCGAGAACCTACCTTCATCATCTCTCAATCAGTTACGGTTCCCTGATGGAACTTGAAACGCATCTGATGATTGCCGGCGAGCTTGGGTACATTTCGGAGCCAGAAATCAAGGAGGTTTTAGAACGGACCGCCGAAATCGGAAGAATGCTGAACGCCCTGATTGAGCGTCTGGAAGTCCGAATAAATACTGATCCCTGATTCCTGACCCCTGACCCCTTTTACAGCCGCCGCCACTCCCGGCCCTCGGCCATGAGCGCGTTGGCTTCTTCCGGTCCCCACGTACCGGCGTCGTAGAAGGGCAGGCCCTTTTCGCCGATTTCCTTCCAGTGGTTGAGGATCGGCATCATCAGTTCCCACCCGGTTTCGACCATGTCGCGGCGGACGAACAGCGTCGCGTCGCCGAGCATGCAGTCGAGCAGGAGCCGTTCGTAGGCTTCCGACGAGCGGACGCCGAAGGAGCTGCCGTAGCGGAAGTCCATGTTGACCGAACGGAGGTGGATGGCGTGGCCCGGCAGTTTGGCCGCGAGGCGCATCGTCAGCCCTTCTTCCGGCTGAATCTTCATGATGAGGAGATTCGGCTCATGAAGATCGGCGGCGGTCGGGTTGAACAGCCGCATCGGAACCTGGCGGAACTGGATGGCGATTTCCGCCGCCCGCTTGGTCATGCGTTTGCCCGAGCGGATGTAGAAGGGAACATCCGACCAGCGCCAGTTGTCGATGTAGAACTTGATGGCGGCGAAGGTTTCGGTCGAGGAATTCGGTTTCACGCCCTCTTCCTCGCGATAGCCCGGCACGGATTTTCCGCTGACCCAGCCCTTGGCGTACTGCCCGCGGACCGCGAAATCGTCCACCTTGTCCACCGGAATCGGACGGATCGCCCGCGCGACCTTGATGGCTTCGTCGCGGATGGCGTTGGCGTCGAGCGACGACGGGGGCTCCATTCCGACCAGCGCGAGCAACTGGAGCAGGTGGTTCTGGAGCATGTCGCGGACTGCGCCCGCACCTTCGTAGTACCCGCCACGGCCTTCGACACCGACGGCTTCGGCGGCGGTAATCTGGATGTTGTCGATGTAGCGGCGATTCCAGAGCGGTTCGAAGATGCCGTTGGCGAAGCGCATGGCGACGATGTTCTGGATGGTTTCCTTCGCCCGGTAGTGGTCGATCCGGTAAACCTGTTCTTCGTCGAAGATGCGGTTGACTTCGCGGTTGAGCGCCTTC
>JAAFHI010000023.1:0-11562 GCA_013298335.1 Actinomycetota bacterium | reverse complement strand
GTGTCGAGGTCATAGCCGAAGGGCTTTTCGATGATGATGCGCGTCCAGCCGCCCTCCGGGCTTTGCGAAAGACCGGATTTGCCGAGGGTGTCCATGATCGGACCGATCAGGCTCGGGGGGGTGGAAAGATAGAACACGCGGTTGCCGCTCGTGCCGCGTTCGGCGTCGAGCTGTTCGAGCTGTTCCTTGAGTTTGAGGTAGCCGTCGATGTTGTCGTAGCTGCCCGCCACATAGAACAGGCCCTGCGCGAAGCCTTCCCATTCGCCGGGAGTCGGCGGCCCGGAACTCGAAAATTGCGCGACCGACTCGTGCATCATGTCCCGGAAGGCATCGTGCGAAATTTCGCTGCGCGAATAGCCGACCATCGAAAAGCCGCCCGGAAGACGGTGTTCGCGGGCCAGATTGAACAGGGCCGGGACGAGCTTGCGTTTCGCCAGGTCGCCCGAGGCGCCGAAAATGATGACGGTACAGGGGGCGGGGGTGCGCTCGACGCTCACCCCTTCACGAAGCGGGTTTTCAGTGGTGTTTTCGCTCATATTGTGTCTCTCGGTGTCCGTTACGGTTCGATTCGAATGCACTTGCCGAAAATTCCGTTGGCGGTGATCCATCCGTTGATGAGGCCGCGATTGTTGCCGATCTGGAATCGCGCGCCCTGGACCGCCTTTATCAAATGCAGGTATTCACGTCCGTTGACCTTGCACAGCACGATGTCGCCGACGGCGAGTTCTTCGGAGGCGACCGGGGCGACGGTGCAGAGTTGCCCGGATTCGATTTTTCCCTTCATCGAATGTCCGCGGGGACGAAACGAAACCGTCTCGCCCCGGCGGAGTTTTTCGATATGGGGAAGTGCCCAGCCCATCCTACTTGATGAGGTCTTTCCACTCGGAGTGGACGAACCCGCCTTCCGGCTTGTCCTTCCGCTCGTAGGTGTGCGAGCCGAAGAAGTCGCGCTGCGCCTGCGTGAGGTTCTGCGGCAGGTCGGCGGTGCGATAGCTGTCGAAGTAGGACAGCGAAGCCGACATCGACGGCGTCGGAATGCCCGACAGAACCGCCATGCTGACCACGCGACGCCAGTTGGCCTGCGCGTCCGTCATCCAGGCGTTGAAGTCCGGATCGACGAGGAGGTTCGGCAGATCCGCCCGGCGATGGTACGCCTGCTTGATCTTGTCGAGGAACTGGGCGCGGATGATGCAGCCGCCCTTCCAGATGCGGCTCAGTTCGCCGAGGTTCAGATTCCAGTTGTAGGTCTTGGAGGCCTGGGCGAGCATCGCCATTCCCTGGGCGTAGGAGCAGATCTTGCTGGCGTACAACGCATCGTGGACGGCCTTGATAAACTCTTTCTTATCACCAACTTCCACGGATGTCGGCACGCCGACAATGATTTTGCTCGCTTCCACGCGCTCTTCCTTCATCGAGGAAAGGACGCGCGCGTCGATGGAAGCCTGAATGGTCGGAACCGGGATGCCCATTTCGAGCGCCTCTTCCGACGTCCACTTTCCGGTGCCCTTCTGACCGGCCTTGTCCATCACGAGATCGACCAGCGCCTTGCCGGTTTCCGGATCGACGGCCTTGAAAATCTGGGCCGTGATTTCGATCAGGAAGGACTGGAGCGAACCCTGATTCCACTCGTTGAAGATGTCGCCGAGTTCCGACGCACCGATTCCGCCGACGCGGCTGAGGATGTCGTAGGCTTCGGCGATGAGCTGCATGTCGCCGTACTCGATGCCGTTGTGAACCATCTTCACGAAGTGGCCCGCGCCGTCCGGTCCGATGTAGGTCACACAGGCACCGTCATCGACTTTGGCCGCCACCGCTTCCCAGATGGGACGCAGGCTTTCGTAGGCTTCCTTGTCGCCGCCCGGCATGAGCGACGGTCCCCACAACGCGCCTTCCTCGCCGCCCGAAACGCCGCTGCCGATGAAGTTCAGTCCTTCGGCCTTGAGCGCTTTTTCGCGACGGATGGTGTCGTGGAAGAAGGCGTTGCCGCCGTCGATGATGATGTCACCGGGCTCCATGTACTGCTTGATCTGGTCGATGGTCCAGTCGGTCGGGCCGCCGGCCTTGACGAGCAGAATCGCCTTGCGCGGGCGCTTGAGCGATTTCACGAATGCTTCCGCCGAATGGGTGCCGACGAACTTTTTGCCCGCGCCGACCGTGGCGCAGAATTCATCGACCTTTTCCGGGTCGCGATTCCAGACCGAGACCGTGTAGCCGTTGCGTTCGATGTTCTGGGCGAGATTGCTGCCCATGACCGCCAAACCGATCATTCCGATATCTGCGAGGTTTTCCGACATAGAATCTCTCCGTTCTCATTGAAAAAGGTAAGGAAAACGATATTCGCGGACGAAGCGGGGAACGCCGCCGGGACGACGCGACCGCCGTGGACGGGGAAGGACGACGAAGAGATTCATTGAAGCGAACCGATTCTCTGCGTGCGTCCCCCGCGCGTCCGCGATATGGAACTAAGCGTACGCCTGAGCGACTGCGTCGCGCAGCGCGGCGAGGCCGGCGGCGACGTCGCTGCCGAGGTGAACCCGAAGGGCACGGCGTCCGCGTTCGGCCAGAACCTGGAAATCGCCGCGGGCCTGGGCGGCCTTGACGATTCCGAAGGTATAGGTCTGATCCGGCACCGCGATGTCTTCGGCATCGTCACAGGTGATTTGCAGGAAGACGCCGCTGTTGGGACCGCCCTTGTAAGCCTGACCCGTCGAGTGCAGGAAGCGCGGACCGAAGCCGAGGCAGGTGGCGACCTTGGCGTGGTCGCGCACCGAATGCCGAAGTGTCTGGAGCAGACCTTCGTTCTCGGCGTTCATGTCGACGTATCCGAGCACCGCGAAGTAATCGCCCGCGTGGATGCGTCCGAGGTGGGCCTTGATGTAGCCGGCGAGCGAGTCATGCGAGCCGAGCGCGGCGACATTGGCTTCATCGGTGAACAGCTTGACGCCGTCGCCCTCAAAGAAAGGCGTTTCGGCGGGCAGCGAGCCGTTCTTTTCGTATTCGTCGGTCAGATTCCGCGTGGCGATCTTGCTGGCTTCCACGTCGGGCTGGTTGAAGGAATTGATGCCGATGACCGAACCGGCGACCGCCGTGGCGATTTCCCACCGGAAGAATTCCTGTCCGAGCGAATTGGTCGTCGCGAGGTGATTGATGATGACCGGATGACCGGCATCCTTGAGGGCGGCGACCGCGGCGTCGGTGGCGTCGTTGTTGTCGTCGTCGAGCCGCATGTAGGCAAACACACGATCCGTGCCGTAGACGGTGATGTCGCCGGTGCATTCCCGGTCAACCGGGATGATGCCCTTGCCGTCCTTGCCGGTGGACTCGGCCAGAAGCTGTTCGAGCCACGCGCCCACGTCCCAGAGTTTCGGCGACGTGATGAAGGTTAGCTTGTCGCGACCCGCCTTGGCCTGCGAACCGAGCAGGCAGCCGAGCATGACGCCCGGGTTTTCGGTAATCGGCACGCAGTAGGAGCAAGCGTTCGCCATGTCGTCGGCGAGGTCGAGGAATTCAATGAAGTTCATCCCCATCGCCGCCGCCGGCACCATGCCGAAGTTCGAAATCGCCGAATAGCGACCGCCGATGCTCGGAACGCCCGCGAAGATGTGGCGGAAGTGGTCGGCTTTGGCGACGGCTTCCATCTTCGAGCCGGGGTCGGTCACGGCGATGAAGTGCTTTCCGGCGTTTTCCTTGCCGACCGCCTCGACCATCTTCGTGTAGAAGTACTGCTTGAAGATGTTCGGTTCGAGCGTGCTGCCGGATTTGCTGGACACGATGCAGAGCGTCCGCTTGAGATCGACCTTGCCCGCGAAGGTCTTCAACTGGGCCGGATCGGTCGAGTCGAGGACGTGGAGTTCGGGGAAGCCTTCGATTTTGCCGAAGGTCATTTTGAACACTTCGGGGCAGAGGCTCGAACCGCCCATGCCGAGGAGCAGGACGTGGTCGAATTCGCCGCTGCTTGCTTCCGCCGCCACCGTCTTGAGGTGTTCGGGGTGCGATAACTGTTCCTCGATGATGCCCAGCCAGCCGAGCCAACTGCTTTCATCCGTCTTGGTCCACAGCGACGAGTCGCGCGCCCAGAGCCGACGGACCTTTCCGTTCATCTTCCAGTCGTCGAGTTCGTGGGTGAACTGACCCTTCTGCGCGTCGGTCAGGAGCAGTTCCTGCTTGTTGAGGCGCGTCCAGGAAACCATCTTGCATTTCCGGTCGAGCGAGTTGAGCAGCTTGTCGAACGGTTCGGCAAACAGGCGGACGGCGTCGAGGAGCAGTTGGGCGGTCACTTCCTCCATCGAAATCCCCGCGGCGGCGAGGTCGTCCATCGTGGTCTGGGCGCCTTCGATATTTTCTTCGAGGCTGGCGCGGCGTTTGCCGTGGTCACGGTAGGCGTCCCAGGTCGCGGGCGGAATGGTGTTGACGGTGTCCGGTCCGATGAGTTCGTCAATATAAAGCACGTCGCTGTAGCTCGGATTCTTCGTTCCGGTGCTCGCCCAGAGGATGCGTTGGGTCTGGGGGTTGTGGGAGGCGAGTTTTTCCCACCGTTCGCCGGAGAAGAGGTCCTTGTAGACCTGGTAGGTCAGCCGCGCGTTGGCGATGGCGACCTTGCCCTTGATGCCTTCGAGCCGGGTTTTGTCGTCGCCGGTCGCGCCGGCCTTCAGCTTGCCGTCAACCAGACTGTCGATAAGCGAGTCGATGCGGCTGATGAAGAAACTCGCGACGCTCGCGACGCGGGCCACTTCGCCGCCCGAGGCGGCAAAGGCTTCGAGGCCGGCGATGTAGGCTTCGGCGACCGCCTTGTAGGCATCCTGCGAAAAGAGCAGGGTGACGTTGATGTTGATGCCTTCGGAAATCAGGGTCTGGATGGCCGGAACGCCTTCGGGCGTCGCCGGTACCTTCACCATCAGGTTCGGACGGTCAACCGCTTTCCAGAGGCGGCGGGCTTCCTCGATCGTGCCCTGGGTGTCCTGCGCGAGGTAGGGCGAGACTTCGAGGCTGACGTAACCGTCGCGGCGGTTGGTCCGGTCATAGACCTGCCGGAGAATGTCGGCGGCATCCTGGATGTCTTTGATCGCCAGGCGCTCATACAGCGTCGGGGCGTCGAGGTTTTCCGAATCGTACTCGGCCAACGCCTCGGCGTAGTCATTGCTGCCGGTGATGGCCTTTTCGAAAATGGCGGGATTCGACGTGACACCCATGAGGCCGTCCTCGTCGATGAGGCGCTGAAGTTCGCCGCTGGTGATCAAACTCCGACGGATGTAATCCAGCCAAGGTGACTGGCCGAATTCGTGAAGGGCTTTCAACGGATTCATAATCGGTGCTCCTGTTGTGGAAACGGCTCTGTGGTGAAGTGAAATGAAAAAAACGGATAAAAAAAGGGATCAGGGGTCGGGGTTCAGGGATCAGGTGATGGAAGAAACTCAGTGGAATCAATGAGAAAGCCCCTGATTCCTGATCCCCGACCCCTGATCCCTTTTTCCTACCTGCCGAGCAGTGTCTTGGCGCGGGCGACCACGTTTTCGGTGGAAAACCCGAATTTTTCCATCAGAACATTTGCTGGAGCGGACGCCCCGAAGCCGGGCATGGCGATGATGTCGCCTTCGTCTCCGGTGTACTTGTGCCACCCCAGGGGCGAACCGGCCTCGATGGCAATCCGTTTCCTGACGGACGGCGGCAAGACGAGGTCGCGGTATTCCTTCGGCTGTTTGTCGAACAGTTCCCAGCTCGGAACGCTGACCACGCGGGCCCGGATGCCGTCGAGCGCCAGTTTTTCCTGCGCGCCGACCGCCCATTGAACCTCGGAGCCGGTGGCAAGGAGGATGAGGTCAGGCTGTCCATCTTCAACATCCGAAAGGATATAGGCCCCCTTCGAAAGGGCGGTTGCCGCGGCGAAGCGGGTCCGGTCGTAGGTCGGGACTTTCTGGCGGGTCAGTGCAATGGCGACTGGTCCGGTCTGATGCTGGATGGCGAACCGCCACGCTTCGGCGACTTCGTTGGCGTCCGCCGGGCGCAGGACCGTGCAGTTGGGAATGGCCCGAAGTCCGGCCATCTGCTCGACCGCCTGGTGGGTCGGACCGTCTTCGCCGAGGCCGATACTGTCGTGGGTGTACACGTAGATCGCCCGGATTCCCATCACCGCCGCCAGCCGGATGGCCGGTTTCATGTAGTCGGAGAAGATGAGAAAGGTCCCGCCGTAGGGAATCAGCGCCTTGCTGAGGGCCATTCCGTTGAGCACGGCGCCCATTCCGTGTTCCCGGACGCCGAAATGGAAGTTCCGGCCAGCCGGGTTTTCGGGGCCGAAGTTCTTCGAGTCCTTGATGAGCGTGTTGTTCGAGGGGGCGAGGTCCGCCGAACCGCCGAGCAGGAACGGAAGTTTCGGAGCGATGGCGTTGATGACCATCCCGGAAGCCTGCCGGGTCGCCATGTCTTCGGTGATGTGAGGGATGTCGGCGTCCCAGCCAGAGGGAAGTTCGCCGTTGAAGGCGGCCTCGAACTCGGCGGCGAGTTCAGGGAAATTCGACTTGTAGGCCTGAAAATGTTGATTCCACTCGGCTTCGAAGGCTGCGCCGCGCTCCACGCAGGCACGGTAGACGTTGAGGGCTTCGTCGGGAATGGTGAACGGCTCGTCGTAGGGCCAGCCGTAATTCAACTTGGTGAGTCTGGTTTCTTCCTTGCCGAGCGGTTCGCCGTGGGCCTTCGAGGTGTCCTGCCGGTTCGGGCTGCCGAGCCCGATGTGGGTCCGCATCACGACCAGCGACGGACGGGTCGTTTCGGCCTGGGCCGCCTTGAGTGCGTGGGCGATGCCCTTGAGATCGCCGCCTTCGACTGACTGGACGTGCCAGTCATAGGCGAGAAAACGCGTGGCGACATTTTCCTTGAAGGCCAGATCGGTGTTGCCGTCGATGGTGATCCGGTTGTCGGAGTAGAAACAGATGAGTTTGCCCAGTTTCTGGGTTCCGGCGAGGCTGCACGCTTCACTGGCGACGCCTTCCATCAGGTCGCCGTCGCTGCACAGCACGTAGGTGAAGTGATCGATGACGGAATGGTCCGGGCGGTTGAAGTGGGCGCCGAGGAAGCGTTCCGCCATCGCCATGCCGACGGCGGTGGAAATCCCCTGACCGAGCGGGCCGGTGGTGGTTTCGACGCCGGGCGTGTGGCCGAATTCCGGATGGCCGGGCGTTTTCGATCCCCACTGGCGGAAGTTTTTGATGTCGTCGAGCGAGAGATCGTACCCGGTGAGATGGAGCAGGCCGTAAAGCAGCATGCAGCCGTGTCCGGCGGAAAGCACGAACCGGTCGCGGTTGACCCAGTTCGGGTTATTGGGATTGTGGCGAAGGTGGCGGGTGAAAAGTTCAAAGCCGAAGGGAGAATTTTCCATCGGCGCGCCCGGATGACCGGAATTGGCCTTGTCCACCGCGTCGATGCAGAGGGTCTGCAAGGTCGTGATGCACAGTTGGTCAAGGGTATCCACAGCGGTTGCACGAGCGGGAGTCGTCATAACGAGTGCAAATCCAGACAGGGAATGAGTGTCAATTAAAGTACGGTGTACCGGGCTTTTATCAGCGAATTCGGAATCAAGGCAAGCAATTTTCAGAAATTCCGGGAATTGGGAAGTGATTCAAAAGCGGATGTTTTCTTGAGAGATATTTTCGGTCGGACAAGCGGTTTTTCGGGTTCGGTTTTCGGGCGTCCGGCGGACCGGATTGGGGTTCAGGAGGAAAGCGTGTTTTTGGAAATGACGCGCGTTCACTCCTGAACCGAAGGTTGAAGGAATCCGGAAATGCTCAGGTGATATTTCATGTTCACGCTGGACATTTCCTTATCCTGGAGGCTGGAAGTTATTTGAAGTGTTCGATTTCCTGCTTCGCGGTCTCAACGACTTTCTCAACCGAGAAACCGAACTTCTTGGTAACTTCCTTTAAGGGTGCGCTGGCACCGAAGGTCTTCATGCCGATGATCTGCTCGGTGCGCGACGCGTAGCGCATCCAGCCGAAGGTTGACGCCAGCTCGACGCAGACCCGCGCCTTGCAGGCCGCGGGCAGCACCGACTCGCGATATTCCGCCGACTGGTGCTCGAAGATTTCCCAGCTCGGCAAACTGACGACCCGCGCCTTGACGCCTTCCGCGACGAGCTGCTCATAGGCCAGCGTCACGAGGGTGACTTCCGTACCGGTCGCCATCAGGATGACTTCGGGCGTGCCGCCGTCGGCGTTGTCGGCGAGAACGTAGCCGCCCTTGTGGACGCCTTCCGCGCTGGCGTACTTCGTGCGGTCGAGCGTCCGCATGGCCTGGCGGCTGAGAACCAGCACGACCGGCTCATGCTTGAGCTGCATGATGTGCTTCCAGGTTTCGGACACTTCGTTGGCGTCACCCGGACGGAACACGATCAGCCCCGGAATGGCCCGCAGCGAGGCGAGCTGTTCGATGGGCTGGTGCGTCGGGCCGTCTTCGCCCACCCCGATCGAGTCGTGGGTGAAGATGTGGATGGTCGGAATTTCCATAATCGCTCCGAGGCGAATCGGCGCGCGGCCGTAATCGGAGAAGATCATGAAACCCGAACCGTAGGGCCGGATTTTCGAAAGGGAGAGCCCGTTGAGGATCGCGCCCATCACGTGTTCGCGAATGCCGAAGTGGAAGTTGCGGCCATTGTAGGAATGGGCGGTGAAATCGCCCGCGCCTTCGAAAGTCAGCCGCGTCTTGGTGGACGGCGCGAGGTCCGCCGAACCGCCGAGCAGCCACGGCACATGTTTGGCAACGGCGTTGAGTACCTTCGCCGAGGCGTCGCGACCGGCCACGCCCTTGTCGTCGGCGGGGAAGACCGGGATTTCCGAATCCCACCCTTCGGGCAGCTCGCGTTTCTGCATTTCCATCATCTGGGCGGCGAGTTCCGGGTATTCGGCCTTGTAGGCTT
The DNA here is from genome assembly GCA_013298335.1 of Actinomycetota bacterium. Classification (GTDB taxonomy): domain Bacteria; phylum Acidobacteriota; class Blastocatellia; order Chloracidobacteriales; family Chloracidobacteriaceae; genus JAAFHI01. The sequence continues at coordinate 2,660 of JAAFHI010000023.1, read as the reverse complement.
CGAACTTCGCCATCCAGGCTGCGCGCTGTTCGCCGCCGCGTTTGCCGATGTGGCCGCGGAAATACTCGCGAACTTCGTCGGGAACCAGGAACTTGGCGTCTTCGGGCCAGCCGTAGTTCCGCTTCGTGAGGCGGATCTCCTCTTCGCCGAGCGGCTCGCCGTGAGCGGCGTGCGTGTCCTGCTTGTTGGGCGATCCCCACGCGATGTGGCTGTCCACGATGATGAGGGTGGGCCGTTCATGTTCCTTGTTGGCCGTGGTGTAGGCCCGGCGGAGCATGTCGGTGTCGTTGGCGTCGCCGACGCGGGTGACGTTCCAGCCGGCGCTGATGAATCGGGTCGCCACGTCTTCACTGAAGGCCCATTCGGTGTGGCCTTCGATGGTGATCTTGTTGTTGTCGTAGATCCAGCAGAGGTTCGACAGCTTGAGGTGGCCGGCGAGCGAAAGGGCTTCCTGTGAAATGCCCTCCATCAGACAGCCGTCGCCGCACATGGCGTAGACGTTGAAATCGAACATCTCGAAGCCGGGCCGGTTGAAATAGGTCGCCAGCCAGCGCGAGGCAATCGCCATTCCGACGCTGGTCGCGATGCCCTGGCCGAGCGGGCCGGTCGTGGTTTCGATGCCGGAGGTCCAGCGGTATTCCGGGTGACCGGGGCAGCGGCTGTCGAGTTGGCGAAAGCTCTTGATGTCGTCGAGGCTGACGGATACCGAGCCGGTGGATTCGTACTTCGAGTTGACGGCTTTGACTTCCGCCAGATGGAGCAATGAATAAAGGAGGGTCGAGGCGTGACCCATCGAAAGCACGAACCGGTCACGGTTCGGCCAGATCGGGTCCGCCGGATCAAACCGGAGAAAATCGTTCCAGAGTGTAAAGGCGACCGGGGCCATGGCCATCGGCGTTCCGGGGTGACCGGAATTGGCCGCCTGGACAGCGTCCATGGCAAGGGTGCGGATGGTGTTGATGGAAAGCGTCTCAATTGACGGCGTGGAGTTCATATCGACCTCGCGAGTTAGGGGTTGACCTGCACAGTTGTGAAGACTGCGTGCGTACCGGGCGCAACTGCCGGGTCGAACTGGCAAGCGGCGCCGGGGATCGAACTTCGTGTTCAGTTTCAGAAAGAAAGGGGAAAGACTACCTGCGTGCCGCAATTGCAGCACAATCGACCGTAAGAACTCAACGTTTGGCGGGAATACGGGCGAGTTGGGAGTCCGGATTCGATAATTCTTCGAACAAATCGAACAAATCCGGGTCGAGTCGTTTCAGTTCATCCCGCGTATGGCGACCGGTAACCCCGGCATTCGGGCGTTTGACGACCGAAACGTAGGCTTCGTAGCCCTGTGCGAAATACTCCCACTCGTTGGCGGCGGCGTAGTAATCCAGAAACCGTTTTTTCTTTTTGGCCTGCCAGAAGAGCGTATCGATCCGGCTTCGGGTCGAGGCGTCGAGGGCGCTGTTGTGAACCTGGTGGGCGAATTCGTGAGCCACGGTATTGAACCCGCCGCGCGCCGCGGTCGTGAGGGCTTCAATACCGGTGACGGTGGCGACCCCGCCGACCCCGCGAAGGCTGCCGTAAAACCGACCGTCGAAGGTCTTGCGGTCGGCCAGCCCGCCGTAGCCGGGAATGTCCGCCAACTGGCGATCAAGTCCGAGAATGTAGTGCCGGGCCCCGTTCTGTTTCAATTTCGGAAGAAAATGGGCAAAGGGACCGACCGCCGCCGCGAGGACCGCCTGCTCCTCGTCCGTCAACCGGTCGAAATCGGGAAAGACGTCCCGAATTTCATTTGGAAGGGGAAAAGGGTGAAGTTGAGCGGCGTCTTTCCCGCCCGCACTTCCCAACGCCCGGCATTCAAGAACGTGCCGCTCGGTGCAGGCCAGGCTGAATTGAAGCTGGCCGAGCGAGTTTTCGGGATCGAGGGTGACCGTGCGGCGCGCCGCTTCCAGCGCAAGCCGGCAATCGCCCGTGCGCAGCGCGGTGGCGCCGAGTCCGACCAGGGCCTGGGTAAAGGCGGGGAATCTCTCGACGGCGGTCTGGTAATGCCGTTTCGCCCCGTCGAAATCCTCGCCATCGAGGGAGATACGGGCGGCTTCGAATTCCTGGCGGGCCGCCGCCGTGCAGACCGGCATGGCCTTCCGGGTGTAGATGTATTGCGAGAATACCCGGCGAATCCGGCTGTTGTAGGGGTTTAACTGGAGAACCCTTTCGGCCAGTTTTCGAACCGCGTCGGGATTTCGTTCGATGACCCGGACGGAACAGAGAATCGACAGCGCCTCGGGATCATCCGGCGCAAGCTGGACGGCTTTTTCGGCGGCGGTTTTGGCTTCGGCGGCGCGGTTGAGTTCAATGCAGAGCTTGGCGAAGGCGACGAACGCCGCCGGATTTTCCGGTGAACGCTCGAAAACCCGCTGCAACTGGTCCTCGGCGGCTTCGAAATGCTGTTCGAAAATGGCGACATTGGCCAGTCCGATGGCGGCCCGGACATTGCTCTTTTCGCTTTTATCGAGTTTGCGAAAGCAGTCCGCCGCTTTTTCGGGTTCCTCGATGGTCAGAAAGAAATTTCCCCGCGAGAAAAGAACCTCGGCCACGTTCTTCGGTGAATTTTCGGCTGCCTTTTCGGCCCGGTCCAGAAAGGAAAGGGCTTCGCCGTACTCAAGTCTTGACCG
>JAAFHI010000168.1 GCA_013298335.1 Actinomycetota bacterium | reverse complement strand
GACGGCGACTATTTGGATGGAGTTGCCGCAACCCGAAATCCGAGTTTGAAGTCGGTGAATGTAGGCACGTCCCATCCGCGACTCATCGTCCGAGCTTCGGCTTTTTCAGAATTAAAACATCCACCCCGAAGAACCTTGCACTTCAGGTCCTGCGCGGAAGCAGAAAAAGAACTTCCGGGATAAGGCTTGAAATCGGAGGCAGTCCACTCACTGACATTGCCGGCCATTGCAAAAATGCCGAATGGGCTCTTGTCGGTATTGTTATTCGGAGGTTGGTTGACGGGCGTCGGACTGCTGCGTTCCTTGGGGCGATTGCAATTCGCAAGTGTTTCATTCCAAAAACTTCCCCAAGGGAAGATACGTTCGTCCTTTCCTCTTGCGGCGTATTCCCATTCTTCTTCGGTCGGCAGCCGAAATTGAATGCCTTCCTTTTTGGCAAGCCATTCGCAGTACGCCTGAGCGTCCTGCCAGCTTACCTGCGTTACGGGAAGGTCCTCGGTGCCGGGTTCAAAGGTCCCGTCTTTCCAGGATTTCGGCGCGGCGTATTTGGCATCCTCGACAAAACGCTTGTACTCGCTATTCGTGACTTCGTGGGAGCAAAGGTAGAAGGCGGGCAGGTTCAGTTTGTGGGAGGGTGTCTCATGAACAGGGATCTTGCCTCCCGGAGCATATTGGGAGTTCCCCGCATTCAACCCCATTGTGAACTCGCCCGCCGGAATAAGTACAAAGTTCTCCAGCGCCTTCGGGACTTTCGGGCCGTCGGGCGGGGTGGTGACGTCCGGGCCGGTTTTGGGACCGGGGCCACCCCCCGGTAAGACTCCCGCGAATTTCAGTCCGCCGGCGAGGAGGCCGATACCGACCACGCCCGCCGCGGCATACATCAGCCACGGCTTCGACGGGGCGGGCGCGACGGCGGTGCCGGTTCCGCCGGTCGTCGGCACGCGGTCGCCGTAGGCCATCGTTCCGCTGCTCTTCGGCTTGTCGGCGAGAATGCGGGCGGCTTCTTCCATCTCGGCGGAGGCCACGAAGCCGCTTTCGAGCATGGGCGTGTTGAGCACGGGCGAGAGATTGGCCGCGGCAAGCAGCGCCTGCGAGAATTCCTTGGCCGTCTGAAACCGTTTGTCGGGGGCCTTTTCGAGCGCTTTGTGGATGACTGCGACAATTTCGGGCGGGAGATCGGGCGCGACATCGGCAAACGAGGGCAGGGGATTGTTGATGTGCTTGAGGGCCGTGACGAACGGGCTGTCATCGTCGAAGGGAATCGTCCCGGAGAGCATTTCCCACAGCACGACGCCCATCGAGTAGAGGTCGGAGCGACCGTCCACGCCGATGCCCTGGCACTGTTCGGGCGACATGTAGCGGGGCGTCCCGATCATCATGCCGTCGCGCGTGAGATTGCTCGCCACGGCGGTCGCGGTCTGGACCTTGGCGATGCCGAAGTCGAGGACCTTGACGATTTCCTGGCCTTCCTGATTCTGGAGGAAGATGTTGTCCGGCTTGAGGTCGCGGTGCGTGATCTGCTTCCGGTGCATGAATTCCAGCACGTAGAAGACCTGCTCGGCGTAGCGTACCGTCTCGGCGAGCGACAGTTTCTGGCGGGTCGCCAGGCACTCGCGCAGGGATTCCCCTTCGAGGAACTCCATGATGAGGTAGCAGTTCCCGTGGTCCACGCCGGAGTCGATGACCCGGACCGCGTTCGGGTGCTGGATGCGCCCCATCGCCTTCGCTTCGCGCTTGAAGCGTTCGATGGCGTCACGGTCGTTGTTGAGCGCGCTGCTCAGAATCTTGATCGCGACCATGTTTTCGAGGTCGATGTGCTGCGCCTGATAGACGCGGCCCATGCCGCCGACGCCGAGCAGTTTGACGATCTCGAATTTCCCCTGAAAGACCTCGCCGATCTTGAATCCGCCGTCGCCGGGACGATTCGCCTGCGTCTGGACGTTCTCCATCGGCGAGGTCGCGGCGAGTCCGCTCGAAATGGTGGCGTTGGTGTCGGCGGCGTTGTGGACCGCGAGCGGATTGGTCGCCATCGCAATCGTCTGCGCCGCGGTTTCGCCGCGACCCGCGTTGACGGGAGTGGTCGGCGTCGGGGCCGCCACTCCGACGATGGTGTCGGCGGTCGGGTCGGCGACCTGTCCGGCCTGTTCGCCGGGGCCCATGACGGACGTGCCCGCGGCGGAAATCGGCGCGGTGCCGTCTCCGGTCGGGGCGTTCATCGCAATGGTTTCAGGCGCGGGAGGGGCGGAAGGCGTGTCGGGGTTGGAAGGATTGGACATGGCTCGGTGTGGAAGGATGAAGGATGAGGGATGAAGGATGAAAAAATCCGAGATCGGAGGTCGGACTGCGCGTCATTCCGTTTCCAACCTGAATCAGGCTGCCTTTTTCCCGCGAAACTTTACCCGTCGGATTCAGGCGTCGGACCCTGGACTTCGGACTTTTTCATCCTTCATCCCTCATCCTTCATCCTTTCTTACTTGGCCTTGAACTTCACCTTCCCGTTTTCGATGTCGACCGAGAAGTTGATGCCGTCGGCCTGCCGTTCGGCGCAGAGCTTGCGGGTGTTGTAAATGATGATGTCGCGGAACTTCTCGTAATTGGTATCGGCCTTTTCGCCGACCGTCTGCTTGGCGGCCACGACGCTGTCGAACAGCCGCCGGATGCAGTCTTCCTGCTCTTCGGGACGGCTGATCTGGACCGTCGTCGGCTCGAAACGCGGCGGGAGCGGGTTGCCGCGCATGCCTTCGAGGGCGACTTCCATGTCGAAATCGTTGAACGCCTCCGAGAATTCCTCCCGGCGCTGCTCCTCGGCGCCGCGGAAATTCGCCAGGTACTGCGCCCGCAGGTCGCGGCCCTCCTCGCGGTCCTGGATCGTCCGCTGCCACATCTGCCGGAACGCCGTGAAGCGCGACACGATCTGGTTATAGCGAAAACGCGCCTGAAAGCGCATCGAACGGTCTTCGTAAAGCCGTTTGATCAGGGTCTCGACACGGTTTTTCGTGTCGTAGGGCGGACGGGGCTTGCCGCCGTTAAAATAGATATCGAACTCGATCTTGAGTTTTCGGATATCGTCTTCCAGATCGGTCAACTGTTCGTCCAGAGTTTTGCTGCTCATGAGACGCCCTCCTCTATCTGCCCGGACATTCAAAAAGGCATGTCCACGCGAAAAATCCCACCCTGGGAGGCTCGGTCGTATGATCGTGCGGTTGAAATTGGCTCAAAGAATACATCTCGGCGTCGCTCCGATTCAAGGCTGGAGCCATTTTTCCACAGTCAGGTTCCCGGAACTTCCGCTTCGGCTTGAAAAACGGCGCGCGAAAATGCTTATTTGACCGCTTCTTGAATTTTTGATTGAAGATTTTCGGTAATTGTTCAGAGTCCCCCGCTTGAGCGGGGAGAATTTCGGGAATTCTCCGATTTCTCCACGTCTTCCCTTTGAAAAGACTTCGACGAAATCCGATTTTTCTTTGGCACTTTCGGAATAACCACACTGTTTCCCCGCTCAAGCGGGGGACTCTGAACAGTGAGAATCTTCAGTCAAAAATCAAAAATTTTCCTTCAGGTGCATTCATCATGGCTCACGGTCCGATCAGCGCATTCATCAAACATCACTTCCGGCATTTCAACGCGGCGGCCCTCGTGGATGCCGCCGAAGGCTACAAAAAGCATCTCGACGAAGGCGGCAAGATGTTCGTCACCATCGCCGGCGCGATGAGTACGGCGGAACTCGGCATTTCGCTCGCCGAGATGATCCGTCAGGACAAGATTCACGGGATTTCCTGCACCGGCGCGAACCTTGAGGAAGATATCTTCAATCTGGTTGCCCATGAGTACTACGAGCGCGTGCCGCACTACCGCGATCTGACGCCGCAGGACGAAATGGGGCTGCTCGAACGCCACATGAACCGCGTCACCGACACCTGCATTCCCGAAGCCGAGGCCATGCGCCGCATCGAGAATTTCATGCTCGATGAATGGATGAGCGCCGACGCGAAGGGCGAGCGGTATTTCCCGCACGAGTTCTTCTGGCGCATCCTCGACCACCCGAAACTTCAGGAAAACTTCCAGATCGACCCGAAAAACAGTTGGATGCTCGCGGCGAAGGAAAAGAACCTGCCGATGTTCGTGCCCGGCTGGGAAGATTCGACGCTCGGCAATATGTACGCCGCGCACAACATCACCGGCGAGATTAAAAACGTCCACACGGTCCGCACGGGCATCGAGTACATGATCGAACTCGCCCAGTGGTACACCGAAACGAGCGCCTCGCCCATCGGGTTCTTCCAGATCGGCGGCGGCATCGCGGGCGACTTCCCGATCTGCGTCGTGCCGATGCTCCATCAGGATTTGCAGCGCGACAACGTGCCGGTCTGGTCGTATTTCTGTCAGATCAGCGACTCGACCACCTCCTACGGCTCGTATTCCGGAGCCGTTCCGAACGAAAAGATCACCTGGGGCAAACTCAGCGTGGACGCGCCGAAGTTCATCGTCGAGTCCGACGCTTCCATCGTGGCCCCGCTGATGTTTGCGTACATTCTCGGCCAGTAAGAAAAGAAGGGATCAGGAGTCAGGGAACAGGGATCAGGGAAGAAAACCGGACCAGGCTGCTTTCTCTCCCTCTCCCTGATTTCAACGCTTCCGGCTCCCTCTTCGCTTTTCCCTGATCCCTGATTCCTGACCCCTGATCCCTTCCCATGCTTTTCGATCTCCACCTCGCCACCGCCATGTCGGGCAACATGCTCGTTGCCCCGGAAGAACTCATCGACCGGGCGCTCGACCTCGGTCTGGATGGCCTCGGCGTGGCGGAACGCAATGACTGGGATGCCTCGGAAGTCTGCGTCGAGTTTGCCGAAGGGCTGCCGCTCGTCATCGTCCGGGGCGTCGAAATCATGACCGATCTCGGCGAGGCGCTGGTGTACGGGTTGAGCGATGCGGATTTTCGGTCGCTCGTCGGCGCCGGTGACTGGACGCTCGGCGACGCGGCCACCTTCGTTCTTGAACGGGGCGGCCTGTTCATTCCCGCCCATCCCTTTCATGACACCCGCCCCAGCGCGGGCGAATCCCTCGTGGCGCTGCCCGGTCTGTCGATCATCGAGGGACTGAACGGTCGCGCCGATCAGGAAGCGAACGATGCGGCGCTCGATTTCGCCGAACGGGTCGGACTGCGGACCATCGGCGGCAGCGACGCGCTCGTACTCGGGGAGGTCGGCGCGTGCGTGACGGTGTTTGAAAACCCGGTCGCCACCGCCGAAGCCGTTCTGGAAGAACTCCGCGCGGGACGCTTCGCCGCCCGCCATTTTGCAGGCTGAGAATCGCAAAGTCATTCACGTTTTACTCTCGGATTGACCATCCCTCGCTGACGCTCGGGGTTCCATACCCGTTTCTTCGTTGGTCGCGGTAACCCCGCCGCCACCGGTATGGAACCCCGAGCGTCAGCGAGGGATGCAGCGCGGCATGAAACGGTTCAACCGGGACATGAACCGTTTCCAGCGTGACATGAACCCGTTGCCGACGGACATGCGGCCTTTCAAACGCCGCATGAACCGATTCCATCACGGCATGAAGTGGTTCAAACGCGGCATGAACCGTTTCCAGCGCGACATGAAGTGATTCCTGCACGACATGAAGTGATTTCCACGCGACATGAACCAGTTCAAACACGACATGAACTGATTCCAGCCGGACATGAAGTGATTCCCGCGCGGCATGCAGCGGTTCAAACACCTCATGCGCGACTTCCCGCGCCCCGAGTACGAAACAATCACGCGCTTTTTCAATTTTCAGCGCGCCGAGTGGGCATGTTCGTACCGATTTGTGGGTTTGCTCAATCGGACCACGGAAGTTTCAGGCAATTTATAAAGGCTGGAAATGCTTTGCGGCTACGCCGCTCCCGATGTGCGGAATGGCTCCGCCTTTCCGCTCTTTGTTCCTCATAAATCCCGCGATGTGCTCTGCTCCGAGCGCGTGTATCGGGCTGAAGCCCTCAATCTTTTGGAGTGACCGATGCGGAAAGGCAAAGCCATTCCGCACATCAGGCGGCAGAGCCGCGTTTGTACCAATCACGCGGGGGTGGTTGGTGAACGCGCACCGTCTGCCGGCGTTCCGGTGGTTTCTTCCGGTGAACCGGCTCTTCCTGCCGCGTGACGGGGACTTCCTTACCGGGAATTTCCACAGCCTGCCGCCGGTTTTCCACAGGCTTCCCATGAATTTCCACAGGCTGCTCATGGTTTTCCACAGCCTTCCCGTGAACTGCCACTGTCTGCCGGTGGTTTTCCACAGGTTTACCGGGGATTTCCACAACCTGCTGACGTCCGCGCGCTTTCTGCCGGCGTGATCATCGAGTCTGCCGCCGGTCGCGGACTTCCTGCCACAAGAATCGGCGCGACTTCTTCCGTGAGGAGACGAAAGAAATCGCGCCGTTCATTGCCGGATGCTTGCCGCGACGATCATTCCGCGGTCGTGGACCAGTGAAAATTTTTCTCATGGCTTTTGAAAACTTGAACCGGTCAGAAGCAGGCGCGAATGCGCCGCCAGATAATAGCCCCACCCGTGAGGGTGGGGTGGATTGGCGGATAAAATTCGTGAGCCGCGTCAGCGGCGGCACATTCGTCTCCTGTGCCGCGCCGTTTGCGCTCCGGCGTCTCGTGACCACCCGACCCACGCCCTCACGGGCGCGGCTATTTTCTGGCGGCGCATCCGCGCCTTTCCGGAATCAAACCAACCGGTTATGACCGAAACAATTTTTCAAAAACCGTCAGACAAGCCTTGAGGCGGCGGCTCACAGCTTGATGTTGTACGTCTTGATCTTGCTGTTGAGCGTGGTGGCGTTGAGGCCGAGCAGTTTCGAGGCGCGGCTCTGGTGATTGCCGGTGATGTCGAGCGCCTTGCGGATGAGCGCGACCTCGAAGCGCGCGACTTCCTCGTAAAAGGCGATGCCGCTGGCGACGTCGAGCCGGGCCAGATCGGTCGGCGCGGTGTCCGC
>JAAFHI010000958.1 GCA_013298335.1 Actinomycetota bacterium | reverse complement strand
GACCGCTGGCGGGCCGCAGCGTTCGATCAATCTGTGGAGGACCTCATCGAACGTCAGCTCAGGCTCGTTTTCGACCCAGTCATACGCGATTGAACAGCAGGCGTTTTCGTCCGGTATGTAGAGGCAGCGGTTCGTTTTGAGCGCGCCGGCGATCAGACGGCACAATGTTCGCGTCCATTCGGGTTCCTGGAGGAACCACCGCCACCGTGTACCGAACATCCAGAGAAAATGGTGTTCGGGCCACAGGTCTTTCGGGCCCCCAATGTATGAAGTTTGAGGCGACCACGCTGACTGAGATGTGATGCGGGTTTTGTCATGCATCCCGTCGTTGGGCGTCCAGTACCACGGGTCTCCAGGGAATTCATGAAAATCCTCGCCCAGCGTGATAACCCGGTGGTTGAGCGTCTCGGGCAGGGCGAAAAATTCATCGTCGGACAGCCGGTTTTCAAAAATGACGAGGAGATCGGTTCCCATAGGTCAGGTTTACCTCGCTGGGTAGATGAGCGCGGTGGTAATGCTGCGACTGCCGCGTTCGCGGGCCAGAGTAACCAGAAGATCAAGGCCGCGTTCGGGTTCCGGGGTGTGCTCGGTCAAAACTGCGGTGATTTCAGCGTCGGTCACTTTTCTATGAACGCCGTCCGAACATAAAAAAATGCGGTCATCCGCCGCCAGTCTCAGCGCGTAAAATTTCGGATTGATGGTGGCGACGCCCAAAAGCTGGGTGGCGATGCCCTGGTAGAAGGAAATGTCCGGATTACCAGGTGGCAGAGAGACTTCCCCGCGCTGGATTTGTGCGGCAACTGTATGGTCTTCAGTGATTTGCAGAAGCGAACCAGCACGAAAAAGGTACGCCCGACAGGTCCCGACATGGCCGATGAGAAGGTCGGGCCACACGGGATGAATAACGGTAATTGCAGTTGCCGTGTGAGACAGCGGGTCAGGATAGGGCTCGATGAACGCCAGGCTTTTCTCGTGCGCAAGCTGGAACCCGTGCGTGAGCGAGTCGAGGGCGTGCTCCGGGTTGAAAATTCCCGAAATGGTTTCCCAGACGAGGTCGATGGTGATCGGTTCGTAGTATCCGCCGTAGGTCGGGCCGTCTCCGTCGGCGATGGCAAACAGAGATTTTTCAGGAGTGAAAAAGACGCGGTCGTCGTTGTACATCCACGGACCAAAGGTATTCCCGACCTCGGTTTTCCAGTGATACAGGAAATTCACCCTGCCTCCGTAAACGGAACGGCCACGCCGCATATATATTAAGGATCGCGCGCGCGTACGATGAATGAATCTTCAAAGTTCCAAGACTCGGCGGTCACGACGGCAGGGTGAAAAACTACACGACCGAGGTCGCTTCCGTGCCCCGGTCGGCGTTTTCGTTGTAGCGGACGACCTTTTCGACGGTGTAAATCGTCTGGTTCTGCGATTCGAAGTAGGTCCGGGCGAGCAGTTCGGCAACGAGTCCGGTTGAAAACAACTGGATGCCCGCCAGAATCAGGAGCATTCCCATCATCATCAGCGGTCCGTGGGCGACGAAAATGTCGCTGCTCCAAAACATCAGCTTCTTGATGATGATGAAGCCCCAGATCAGGCCGCCGAAAAGGAAGGCGAGCAGGCCCGGAATGCCGAAGAAGTGCATCGGGCGGGTGACGTATTTCAACAGAAACCGCAGCGTGATGAGGTCAAACAGCACGCGGAACGTGCGCGAGATGCCGTAGTGCGACGCGCCGTCCTCGCGGTTGATGTTCTGAATCGGCACTTCCACGATTTTCGCGCCGTTCCAGCTCGCCAGGGCGGGAATGAACCGGTGCAGTTCGCCGTAGAGCCGGATGCGCTTGATCGTGTCCTTGCGGTAGGCCTTGAAGGTCGTTCCGAAGTCGTGCAGGTCCACGCCCGACAGTTTCGACATCAGCCAGTTGGCGATGCGCGAGGGAATCCGCCGCATGACGAGGTTGTCGATGCGCTTGAACCGCCAGCCGCTCGCCAGATCGTAGCCCTCGTAAATCTTCTCCACGAGCAGCGGCAGGTCTTCCGGCGCGTGCTGGAGGTCGCCGTCCATCGAGACGATGATCTGGCCGACCGCGTGGTCGAATCCGGCGGCGAGCGCGGGCGTCTGGCCGAAGTTCCGCTTGAGCTTCACGACCGTCACGCGCGAATCGGAAGCCGCGATTTCCACCAGCATCGGGTAGGTCCGGTCGTGGCTGTAATCATCCACAAACACAATTTCGAACGATGAATAGCGTTCTTCGAGCACCGCCCGCAGCCGTTCATACAGCTTGCGGACACTGCCTTCCTCGTTGTGCATCGGGA
>JAAFHI010000491.1 GCA_013298335.1 Actinomycetota bacterium | reverse complement strand
TGCTTCACGAAACGGTGCCGGACGGTCGCTGAACGGCCGCGGAACTGAAAAAATCGGTGAAATGCTTCACAAAACGGACCGGGACGGTCGCTGAACGGCGAATGATCGGAAAAAATCGGTGAAATCTGTCGCAAAACGGGCAAGGACGCTCCCTGAACGGGCAATGTCGGCGACAAAACGGAAATTTCTGTCCCGAAACGGCCTCTGACGGAGGGAAAACGGTCGATGTGTCCATGATTTTCCGAATGGAACGCCGTTTTTCATTCCGGAACGTCGGGTTTCGCCGCTGAAGCCGCCGTCGAGGTCATTCCCGACCGCCGGTGTGAAATGGTCGGTCGCCGATTGTCGCCCGAACCGCATGTTCGCTAGGATGCCTGTCAGAGAACAGCGTACCTCGGCGGAAAACGGAGCGACGCCCATGCCTTACGGGAAATCATTCCCCGGTCTTCTTTTTCTCTTCTTCATTTTCGGATGTGTGTCGGCGTCGGCATCTCAGGCCAGCCCGGAACAGTCACCGGCTGCCAAACCCGCCGCACCGAAGGTCGCACCGGTACGCGGCGTGCTCCCTGACGTCGGGCAGCCGCTCGAACGCGATCTGAAGGAAGGCGAGACGCACGTTTTCGAGACGACGCTCAGGCTCGGGGAATATCTCGAAATCGTGGTTGAACAGCGCGGCATCGACGCGGGCGTCGAAATCACCGACGCGGCGGGGAAGCCGGTGATGAAGATTGATACGCCGACCGGGGCCGCCGAAGCGGAAACCGTCGGGTTTGTCGCGGACAAGGCTGGAACATATTCGGTGACGGTATATCCGGTCATCCAGCCGACGTCTCCGAAGGCGGGCCGGTACGTTTTGAAGGTGGTCGCCCGGCGCGTGGCAACCGCGCGCGACCGGTCGTTCGACAAGGCGATGCGGGCGTTGTCGGTCGCGCTCAACGACGCCGGTGCATCGAAAGTCATTCTCCAAAGCGAAGCCGCTTACGCCGTGCTCCTGCCGATGCTCGGCGCGGGGCATCCGAACGTCCGCGCCGCCGCGCTCGCCTACGCGCGCAAGGCTGCGTCGAGGGAACAATATTTCCGGGCGGGCCAGTTGGCGGAGCCGATTCTCGCCGTCCGCGAAAAGAATGAGGCCGCGCCGCCGCTCGAAGTCCTGAACTGGAATTCAATTCTCCTCAGAGGATACGTGGGCTTCCCATACCCGACGGATGAGGCGTGTAAAAACCGGGATATTCTGGAACGCCTGTTCGTTCGGAACCTGACGTTGAAGTCGCGGATTTTCGGAATCGAAAGGCCCGAGGCCGAGGTTTCGGTTTACGATTTGGCCAGATTCTATCGGAAATGCGATCCCGAGCGGGTTCCCCCGTTTATGGAGGCGTTGGTCGCCGACCGTGAAGCGGTGCTCGGCACCGGGCATCCGGCGGTGAATTCCCTGATCGGCATTTACGGTCAAAATGTGAACCAGCGCACGTCCGAACGGTTCCGGGCCTTCATCGACGAACGGGTCAACGCGGTGATTGCGAATACCGGGCTGGATCGACGCTCGAAAGTGGCGGCATTGATCGCGGCGGCGAACGCCCACCGGCAGATCTTTCAGGGAATCCTCATGCCCGGTCAATCTGAAGGAATGGAAGTATCCGAAGACGCGGTCCGGCTGGTCATGGAAAGGCAGCGCAATCGGCAAAAGCAGGCGCGCCGGATTTTTGAACAGGCTCTGGTTATCGCCGAGCCGGACAAAACCACGATGCAGCGCGAGTATTTCGAATGTCTTCAGGGAATACGCGGTGCCGAAGGCAATGAATCGGAGGGATATCACGACCGCGTCATCGCCTTCGCCGAAGCGGTTCAAACCCTCGAAGTTCCCGAACTGGTTGATGAACTCGGCGATATTGCCGAGCAACTCGAAATCACGCTTGATTCAAGGTTTTGGGATGGATGTCCGGACCATGTTCCCGATCCGATCCGGACGCGGGAACGGATACGGTCCATCTATGAAGGGATGTTCCGGTTGGCGGAATCGGCGCCATTGCCGCCAAAGACCGTGGGTGAAGTATCTCCCTCGGAGGCTCCCGACATCATACAGGTCAGGCCCGCGAACGTTGACGACGTAGCCGTTCGTTACGCTTCCTTTCTTTTCGGAACGGGTGACCGGGCCGCGGCAACCGGCATTCTGGAACGCGGCCTGGCTTTCCGTCTCAAGCGTGAACCGGACCCGGTTGCGGCGATGATCCGGTACGCGTCGAGTTTTGATCTGGCCGGTGACGAGGCGCGGGCCGAGGCGCTGTATGGCGAATCGCTCCGGCTGGCCGAAAGCACGGAGAACGAGAAAGTCCGGACCGCCCGGCTTGCGCAGTGCCTCCCGGCGCTGGCGCAATTTCATGAGCGGTACGGACGCTATGACGAGGCCGAAAAAATCTACCGCCGTTTGAGCGGTATCATCGACCAGCTTCGCCGGACGACGTCCGCGGACGATTCGGACTCTGAAAATGAACTGTTCTCGGTCGCCGATGAGGGCCTCGTCTTGATTGCCGCCATTCAGGGGGACGAGGCGGCGTTTGCGGAACGCTTCCGCACGTTGAACCGGAAGCATCCCGAATTGCTCAAGCCCGGTCCCGGCGATTCGCCGCAGGCGACGGTTCTGAAAACTTCGCGCCGGTGGACGCAGAATCTGCTCTGCTTCTATGCGGTCGAGTATCTCCGCTTCGGCAATCGCGAACGGGCCGAGGCGCTGAACAGCCGGATGCTCGCCGTCACTGGCAACACGCCGGACGATCTGGTTGCGCTCCATTTTGCGGGGAGCCTGCTGGTAGGAAGTGGAAAGGCGGGCGAGGCGCTTCCCTATCTGGAACGCGCCTTTGTCATTCAAACAACGGCCAATCCCGTTGAGGCAGTCTCGCAGCTTCCCTTTCTGCTCGACCTGTTGACCGGACAACCCGACAAGGCCATCAGTCTGCTCGAACGCATCGCGCCGGAACTCGAGAAAATCCCCGCTTCGGAACCGTCACGGAAATACGTTCTGGCGCAACTTGCCCATTTTCAGGAACTCGCCGGTCACTCCGCGGAGGCCCTGCGCGCCTATGAAAAACTGGCTGAACTGGGCGTTTCGGTTGATGAAAGCCTGCCGGTGTCCGTCCGGGAACAGGCCGCGCGCGATCTGTGGCGGGACGGTCGTCTCGGACCTGCGCTCCGACATCAGGCCGGCGCGAACAATCTGCGCGAACTTCGCCTCGCGCAATTGATTCTCACGCGGCTGTTCGCCGGGGACGAAGCCGCCACGCCCGCAGCGGAAAACGGCCTGCGGCGCGGGTGCGCGCCTTCGGTGGGAATTGACCACACGCTCGACTTTACGCGGGAACTCGATGTGACCGTCTCGTTTCACGCCCGCTTTGCTCCCGACGACGCAGCCGCGCGGCGGGCCGCGTTCGAGAGCGTCCTGCGTCGCAAGGAACGTCCGACGGACGCCCTGCTCGATGAGGCGACCCGAATGCGCGGTGTCTTCCCGAACGAAGCCTTGACGTTCGGTCTGGCTCGCGGAGCCGCGCCGTGGACTCCCTGGGAACCGCGGTCACGGGCCGAAAAGGAGTCCGCTTCCTCGTTCGTCGTCGCATCGTTCGTCCGGGGCGATTTGCCCGAGGACCGCTTTATCCAATGGTGTCCGCGCTACATACCGTTTGATTCAGGCTCACAGGAGCCCCCGGTTGTGGACGAGGACGAATCCGGACCGGGCGAGGAGCTTTCGCTTGGGGCCACCATCCGCAAACTCGTGCCGAAGCTCATCGCGAAACGTCCGGACCTGCGTCCGCTGCTGACGCCGGTTTCGGTGGAAACCGTTCAAAAAGCCCTGCCAGCGGACGCCGCGCTGGTTGAAGTGGTGCGCTATGCGCCGTTCGATCCGAAGGCGGGCGCAACGAGCGGCGAGGAGCGGTACGCGGTTTACATTTTGACGCCGCGGGGCGAGCCGCGGTGGTTCGACGGGGGGACGGTGGCGGACATTGACCAGGCTGCGTCGCAACTCGCCAACGGCGCGCAGGACTATTCG
>JAAFHI010000658.1 GCA_013298335.1 Actinomycetota bacterium | reverse complement strand
ATACGGTCCGGAAATCGTGATGAAGGAGTTCATTTTCCCGAACATCCGGGCCACCTACGATGATTTGCTGCAACCGGTTTCCGAAGCGGATGTCGTGGTTCTGGGTGAATTGCTCTATTCGGGAAACATCGCCGCCGAAAAACTCGGCAAACCGTGGGTTTTCTGCGCACTGGCCCCGACGTCCTTCTTTTCGCCGAATGATCCCCCGGTACTGCCGCTGGCTCCGTGGATGGCCGTGCTGCACCAATTTGGTCCAATGGTCAACGGGCCCATTCTGAATCTTGGAAAACTGGTCACCGGTGGCTGGTCGGCCAGTTACCACTCGCTGCGCGCGGAATTGGGGTTGCGGAAGACGGGGAATCCGATTTTCGACGGGAAAATATCGCCGTATCTCAATCTGGCGATGTTTTCGCCGAAGCTGGGATTGCCCCAGGCCGACTGGCCGGAAAACACGGTTCAGACGGGGTTCGTTTTTTACGACCGTGGCAACGAGGGGGCCGGAATGCCGCCGGAACTGGAGCGCTTTCTGGATGAAGGCGAGCCGCCGATTGTCTTTACGCTCGGTTCGGCGGCGGTTTTCGCGGCGGATGACTTTTATTCCGAAAGCGCAAACGCGGCGCGGAGCCTCGGAAAGCGAGCGGTTTTACTGGTCGGACACAATCCGGTCCCGGCGGCGGTGGATCAATCCATTCTCGCCGTGCCGTACGCTCCTTTTTCGGAGCTGTTCAGCCGGGCCTCGGTCATCGTCCACCAGGGCGGTGTCGGGACCACGGGGCAGGGTCTCCGTTCGGGCAAGCCGACGGTGATTGTGCCGTTCAGTCACGATCAGCCCGACAACGCCGCTCGCGCGGCTCGGCTGGGTGTTTCAAAAACAATTCGCCGTGTGGATTACCGGGCGGAAACCGTCGCCCAAACGCTTTCCGAAATTCTTGCCGACAAGGAAATGAACCAGCGGGCCGCCGCGGTCGGGGAAGCGGTCCGGGCCGAGAACGGAGCCGCCGCCGCGTGCGCGGCTCTGGAAAAGGTTATTTCAATTTGACGGAGCATCGGTTGACTTCGACGCTTGCGGTTTCTACTTTCGAGTGACATTCCCGAAAACGAATTCACGCGAGGTCCGCATGTCCGAACCGAACCCCGGTTTTCTTCCCGATTACGCCGCTTTTGCCCGCGCGGTCTACGAAACGGGCATCCTTTCCGACCCCTGGCTGTATGGCGATCCGCGGTTCTCGATGACCGGGGTAGTACTTTCGCAGGATTTTGCCGCCCGGCTGGCCGAAGTCGGGGAAGCCGTGGCCTATTTACATGAGGAGATGGTGGAAATTCTGGCCGCCGAGCCCGAACTTCTGAAGTCGTTTTTTCACCTGACGCCATATCAGCAGTTGATGTGGGAAACCTCGGGTGGGCTGTGGCACGGGATGGCGCGGGCGGACGTTTTCGAGTGTGAGGACGGTCGCCTGCAATGTTGCGAACTCAACAGCGACACGCCGTCGGGGCAGCCCGAGGCGGTGATTTTGAACCAACTGCTTCAGGCGAACCATCCGGGGCTGATTGATCCGAATGCCGGCTTCAGCGACCGTTTCGTCGAGATGCTCCGCGAGAGCAACGCCAAGCGCACGGACGACCCGCTGCGGTCGGTCGCCATCGTGTATCCCACTGAATTGACGGAAGATCTGGGAATGATCGCGATTTTTACCCGGTGGCTGGAAGCCGCCGGAATCACGGTCGTTTCCGGATCGCCGTTCAATCTCCGCCGGACGCAGACCGGCATCGAGGTTTTCGGACAGGAGGTCGATCTGGTATTGCGGCACTACAAGACCGACTGGTGGAGCGAGCGGGAAGTGGTCTGGTCGGATGCCGAGTCCTACCTTGACGAAGAACCGCTCGAAGGTCCGCTGATGGCCCTGCTGGATGCCGAGGTACAGGGTCAGGTGACGGTCGTGAACCCGTTCGGGGCGGTCGTGACCCAGAACAAGCTCTCGCTGGCGTTCTTCTGGGAGGAAAAGGCCCGGTTTTCGCCCGAGGCGCAGAGCAGCATCGAGCGGTTCATCCCGGAAACCTACCGGATGACCGGACTGTCGCACGACAGGCTTCGGGCGGAACGAAACCTCTGGGTTTTGAAAAGCGATTACGGGTGTGAAGGGGCCGAAACCGTCTGCGGGCCGTTTGTCGATCAGGACAACTGGGAAAAGACGGTCGATCTGGCGATTCCCGAGCACTTCGTCGCCCAGAAATTCTTTTCAGCCAAGGCCAATGCGGAAGGATTCATCCCGAATTACGGGGTTTTCGTCCTGGCGGGCGCGGCGGCGGGCTATTTCACCCGACTTTCAAAAACCAGCACCGAGTACAGCGCGGTGACGGTGCCGACCTACCTGAAACCGTAGCTGGAAAAGGTTTCAGGTGTCGGGTGTCGGGTATCAGGTGGGGAAAAGGTTTCAGGTGTCTGGTGTCGGGTTTCAGGTAGTGCCTGAACAACAAAATTCAAATTCGGAATTTTGAAATTGGTATTAACTGACACCCGACACCTGACACCCGAAACCTTTTCAGTGTTCGTGCTCATGCTCGCACGTCGGGCAGGAGTGGCACAGCCGGTTGTTGAGGAGGTTTGCTCCGCCGACGAACACCGCGCCGAGAATCATTCCGGGGACCTCAAGACTGCCGCCTTCCACGAACAGCAGTTTGACGCCGAGGATGATCCCCAATCCGAAGATAAACAGTGCCAGCGGGCGGATCTGCTGGTGATGGCGGATGTAACTTGGCAACAGACTGAGCATCCCGACCAGAACCGTGAAGCCGATGATGCCCCATTCAATACGTTCGTCCTTGAGGAACGTCGTGGCGGTGGGGAGCAAGGCGAAGACGAGCGGCATGGCGAGGCAGTGAATGGCGCAAATGAATGATGCGGTGGCTCCGACTTTATTGAGGGCGGCGGCAAATTTCGGTGACATTCCTCAAAAACCCTTTACGTCAGAATCAAAATCGAAACGTCGCCCTCTTCCGTACCGACGGCGATCATTTTTTTGTTCGCCGACCATTCCAGCGCGGAGATTCCCGATCCGAACGGGACCATTCCCACCGGGGCGATGTCCTTGGCCGGTTTGCTCGGGTGTTTCCAGAGAAAAACCTGTCCGTCCAGCCCGCCCGACACCAGCAGCGCGCCGCGGTTCTGGTAGGCGAGCACCGAGATGGCGTCCTGATGGCCTTGAAGGGTGATTGGCGTCGAACCAGCCGGCCCTTTTCCGTAAAAA
>JAAFHI010000076.1 GCA_013298335.1 Actinomycetota bacterium | reverse complement strand
TCGATCAGTCCCTTGGCCAGTCCGAGTCCGTAGACGAAGCCGGAACATCCGAGATTGAAGTCGAGCGCGCCGGTCGTGGTCGGTAAACCGAGCCGGTGCTGCATCAGACAGGCCGTCGTCGGGAGAAAGTAGTCCGGCGACTGCGTACAGAAAAGCAGGAAGTCGATTTCCTCGCGGGCGCAGATGCCGCTCGCGAAGAGTTTTTCGGCGGCTGCGACGCCGAGATCGGACGCGCATTCGCCGGGGGCGGCGATCCGGCGTTCCCGGATGCCGATTTTCTCCTGGAGTTTTATTTCCGGCCACTCCGGGAACAGCGCCGCCAGTTCGGCGTTCCCGAGGGCTTCCGTTGGAAGATGGTATTCGATGGCAGCGATGGCCGCAGGCATGAAGGGTCTCCGTGGCGTCAGTGAGCGGTGATGCCGCCGTCCACGACAAGGGTGGTTCCGGTGATCCATCGTCCGGTGTCGGCGAGGAGGAAGGCGATGGCGTTGGCGACGTCCCGGGGCTCGCCGAGTCCAAGCGGGTAGGCGGCCTCAAGGGACGCGAACTGCTCCGGGGTCATCTGTTTCTGTGAATTCGTGACCATCTCCGTTCGGACCAGGCTCGGAGCGACGCAATTGACACGAATGTTTTCGGGGGCCAGTTCCACGGCCAGTGATTTCGACATTGAAATGAGGGCGCCTTTCGAGGCTGCGTAGGCGGAAAGCCCGGGAAGTCCGATCAGGCCGATGGTGCTGGTGAGCAGCACGACCGAACCCGGCGTTCCGCAAACTCCTTTTTGACGAAATCCCTTGGCGAGCGCGACCGCCGCATGCACATTGATGCGCATGACCTCCTGGAGATCGCGGTCGGTCAGAAAGCGAAGGCCGCGCTGGAGGACGACCCCGGCGCTATGGACAAGGCCATGAAGCGGTCCGGTCGTCGCCGAGAGTCTTTTCATCCATTGCGGGATAGCCTCGACCTCGTTCAGATCAAATGCTTCCAGCCGGTGATTCTGGCCGAGCATCAGGGACTGGGTTTCGGCAAGTCGCCCGGCATCGCGTCCGACGAGAACGACTGACGCTCCGAGTTGACTCAACAGAATGGCGGTTTCCCGTCCGATTCCCGATGAGGCACCGGTGACCAGCACGGTACGTCCGGTCATGTCCATTGGGTTTTCCATTGTCTCGCCTTTCACTTCACCGTGGCTCCGCCGAGGAAAGTTCATCGCGCCGGGTGCCGGTCATCGCCTCGACATGGCGCTGAAATGCGTAGACCCGTTCTTCACGCGCACTCAGGACGCCGCTCGATTGCGAGGCTTTCAGTCCGGCATGAATTTTCGGAAGGATTCCCGCGTCTTCGGCCATGATTCGATTCCCGGTGCGCTGAAGCAGATACCGAAAGACATACTGCGCGGGTCTCATGGCCACACCCCAGCGGAGTCGGTTCGGCATGAAACTCCACCCTTGAAAGTGAAGTTGTTCCGGACCGATGGGTCGGTGAAAGCTGAAACCCGAATAAAGGTCGCCGTAGTAAAACATGAGATTCGGGAAAACATGAAGATGCGTGAACCGTTGAAAGGTCGGGGCCGGCAGCAGGAATCTGGTGACTCGTTTGAACATCCGTCCGGTCGGGTCGGCATCCCACGAGAGCAGGTCGCGGTACAGGGTGTAGTGTTCGGTCAGTCGGTGGTCATGCAGTTCCGATGGTCGGTAGTTCCTGAACGTCTGGGGGTGGACCATGGGGACATGGTAGCTCTCGACCGCGTTTTCGACGGCGACCTTCCAGTTGACGTCGAGCGTGAATTCGTCGAACGCGGTTACCCAGTGGTCCCCGTAGAAGACATCGAGTTCTTCGGCCAGTTCGCCCAGCGAGGTTCGCAACGAGACGATATCCGGGTCGGTCGTGACGAACACCAGATCTCCGAGGGTTTCCAGCCGGATTCTTTCAAGGTGGCGGGATTCGAGTTCCACGCCTTTGAAGGAGGCGGCGTCGGGAATTTTTGAAACCTTGCCGGACGAATCGTATTCCCATCCGTGATACTGACACCGAAGCGTCGCCGCGCATCCCGCTCCGCTGCAAATCTGGGCATGGCGATGAAGGCAGACGTTGCGGAACGCCCGGATTTCTCCTCCGATGTTCCAGACGACCACGGGGCACCCTCCGCATTCCGATGTCAGATAGTCGCCCTCCCTCCGGAGGTTTCGCTTCAGTCCGACAAAGGTCCAGGCCCGTTTGAAAATCCGGTTCTGTTCGAGTTCGTAAAACGCCGGAGAGGAATACGCGCGGGGGGCCAGGACCTGGGGCAGGCTGGTGCTATGGACAAACATTCACTGGCCTCCGGGGTCGCGTTCAGTCGTTCTCCGGGGTCGGCAGTCCGACCTCGATGATTTCGGGCATCGTCAGCGGGCCGCATTCAAGGGTCACGGCTCCCCACGAGAGACCGACGCCGAATCCGGCCAGGACGAGTCGTTGGCGGCGTTCGCGCAGTGCCGCGCCCTGGGTTGCGCAGATTGCCAGGGGAATCGAGGCCGAACTTGTATTGCCGAAGCCGTCGAGCGCGATGGGAACTTTCTCGACCGGCAGCTTCATTTTCTTGGTGAGGTGTTCAAGCAGGAACTTGTTGGCCTGATGGAAGATGAATCCGTCCACCGAATCCGGCCCCCAGCCCGCTTCGGCCAGCGTCGAACGAATCAGGGCCGGAACCTCCCGAAGCGTGAAGACGAAGATCTCCGCGCCGTTCATGAACAGGTCCTCGGGGCGGCGTTCGATCCCGTCGGTGCCGGTGGTGAAGCAGCCGGTGGCGGCGCTTCTGGGGATGCGGTGCGCCCCGGCGGGAATGATGAGGTGGTTTGCGCCGCCGCCGTCGGTCCCGAGCTGAAAGGTCAGAGGCGGACCGTCCGGGGCAGCTTCGAGCGCCGTGACCGTTCCGGCGTCTCCGAACAGCGGCACGGTCGCCCGGTCATGGGGAGAAAGATTGCGCGAACTGGTGTCGCCGGCCATCAGCAGAACACGCTTCTGCCCGCCGCCGTTCAGCATCATGGCGGCGAGCCATAACCCGTAGACATATCCCGAACAGCCGAGGCCGATGTCGAGCGCCGCGCACTTTTTCGAAAGTCCCAGCCGGGATTGCAGGACGCAGCTCGTCGCCGGAAGCAGGTAGTCATAGGATTGCGACACAAACAGCACGGCGTCGATCGAATCGCGTTCCCATCCAAGATCGCCGATCAGCCGCTCGGCTGCCGAAAAACAAAGATCGGACGTGCAGATTTCGGGCGGTGCCACGCGGCGGGCATGCACCCCGATGCTGTCGGACAATTTGGCGACTTCTTCCGCGCCGAATTGTTCGGCAAGCTCGGTATTGGGGACGAGGTTCGCGGGGACCGCGCTGGCGATACCCCGGATCTGAACCCCTGAAAGTTTGGTGACGGCCATGGCGTTTCTCGATGGGCGCTCGAATTGAAGCGGTTATGCCTTCGGGAGAGGCAGGCGTTCCTGCGGGACGGCATACACGACTGTATCCCATAAGGATTCATTGTACCGGCGAAGGAAAAAAGAATAGTTCTCCGTCATCCCGGCGATGCGCAACGGGATTTCCCAGAGATGACTTTGCTTGTGGTAGGCGGAAATGGCCAGAATCGGTCGGTGGCGGGCAATCGTCAGCCTCGAGCCTTCCAGTGCGTCGAGTTCGGCGCCTTCGATATCCATCTTGATGAAGGTCGGCTGTTCATTCGCGAGCGCGTCATCGAGCGCTACGCAGGGCACTTCGACGACCGATGCCGCCGCGCCGCCCAGTTCGTCCTTCATGTCGAGATCCGGACTGACGCTGCGGGTTTCGGCGAGCGACGAACCGTCATAGCCGGCATTGATGAAACGGGCGGTACCGCTTTCCCGTCCGACGGCGGCTTCATGCAGTTCGACTCTGGCGGCAACGGTCGGCGCGCTGTGGGTCTCGACGAAGTGTTTCAGGCGTCCGAAGTTCTGCTGATCGGCCTCGAAGACGATCATCTTTCCGAAACGATCCCCGGCGACGGCGACCAGATCGCGCACCGTATCTCCGTCATATCCGCCGCAGTCGATGATGACTTCCGACTCGATGAGGGAAACGATATCGGGCGGGAAGTAATTGACCGCCGGGGTATTCGGAAAATCGAGCCCATCGAATTCGAACCGTCCGCGCCAGCCGATCTGGGCGACGTATTCGCGGGCCGAGGCTTCATCCGCCCACAGCGCCAGGCAGGCCGCCACATCTCCGGCCTGTTCATAGAGGAAATGGGGGGCGTCCAGAAAGTAATAGCTGAAGAACCGGTCCGGATATTTCCAGGCATAGTGGACGAATGACGCGATGCTGGTGCATCCGAGCGCGGTGAGGCGGGCTTTGGCGACATCGTACCTGCCGCCGACCGGGGTATAGTAGGTGACCACGAAAACCGCGCTGCCGGCATACCGCGCCACCGCGTCGGCGGTGGAAAGAATCGGGACTCCCTCCCAGTTCCCGCCGAACTCCGATTCCGGAAAATCAACGGCAAAACACAGGGGCGGCGTCCCGGCATCGATCAGGTGGCGAGCCATTTTGCGACCGAAATGGCCTTTGCCGAGGAGGACGACGGGTTTCCCGTCGGCCAGCCGGTCAAAAGCGGTCCGTTCGCGCTCCAGAACGTCGGCCAGGCGCTCTTCAAGGATTTCGGCGAGGCGAAGCGTCGGAGAATTCATGACCGGGTACCTCGGCTTGAAGGGGAGTTGGACGGCGGAACGGCGAACATCACGGTGTCCCACGGGTGCTCGCTGTATCGACGAAGATGGAAACGGTAATCGGGGCGCAGGTCCGCGACGAACAACGGGATTTCCCAGAGGTGGCTCTGCGTGTGATAGACCGAAATGGCCAGAATCGGCGCCCTGTCCGCGATGAGATTCCGGCAACCTGCGAGCGCGTCGAGTTCGGCCCCTTCGATATCCATCTTGATGAGCGTGGGCGGCGGGTTCCCGACGGCGGCGTCAAGCGTCACGCACTCGACCCGCGTCACGGTTGCGGCGGAGGCCGCGGCCCGTTTCGGATCGACTTCGGCGGAAAGATTCCGCGTGCCGATCACGGAGGAGGCGTCGTACCCGGCATTGACGAATTCCACGAATCCCGGCGCCGCGCCGACCGCCTGATTGCACCGGACAATTTTTGACGAACATTCGGGAGGCAGTTTCCGCACGGTGGCGGTCAGTTTCTCGAAGTTGGAGGCGTCGGCCTCGAAAACGGTGAGCTGACCGAAGCCTGCGCCGCGGAGGGTGATGAACTCGGTGACGGTGTCTCCCGTGAATCCGCCGCAATCGACAATGTGGTCCGCATCCGTCAGGGAGAACAGGTCCGTCGGGAAATAATCCACTGGCGAAACGACCGGGTCGGGAAAACCTTCCCGGTCGGGATTCGCCCGGTACCGGATTTGGCGAAGGTATTCCTCGCGGGATTCCTCGTCCGCCCACAGGTCGAGGCAGCGCCGGATGGCGTCGGCGCTCCGGTTCAGGCGGCTCGGCAGGTCCACGAAATAGTAATTGAGGAAGACGTCCGGGTATTTCCACGCATAGTGAAGGAACGAGGCAACATGGGTGCAACCACGCGATCTGAACCTGGCTTCGATTTCGCTGAAGCGCGGGCCATAGGCATGGAAGAACGTCGGAATGAAGACGGCCTCGCCGGAATGTCGCGAGATGGCTTCTTCGACCGAGACCACGGGAATGCCCTCGATGGTCGTGCCCCAGGCCTCGGATGGCATGTCGACCGCAAAACACAGGACGTCACCCCCGTTGGCGCACAGGTGACGGGCGATCGGACGTCCGAAGATGCCGGCACCGTAGATGACGGCGGGCCGTCCGCCGGCGAGTTCGTCAAAGCGGGATTGCTCCCGGGCCGTGCCGGCCATAGCCGTTTCGGTAAGGACTTGATCAAGTTCCCGAGACCAGTTATGCGTCATGTTCACATACCTTTTTCATTGTGCGGTATAGCCGCCATCGACCGTGACCGTCGTTCCGGTGATCCATCGACCGGTGTCGCCGGTGAGGAATGCGACGGCGTTGGCGATATCCCGCGGCGACCCGATGCCCAGCGGATGCCGTTCGGTGAGCGTTGCCAGTTGTTCCGGCGTCTGGGCATTTTCCATTCTCCGGGTGGTGTCGGTGGGGGCATAGCCGCCTGCAACCACATTGACCCGGATTCCCTCGGGGGCGAGTTCGAGCGCCAGTGACCGGGTCATGGCAATCAGGGCGCCTTTGGCGGCGGAGTACAGTCCTTTCCCCGGATGACCGACCAGACCCATGACCGAGGAAAGAAAGACGAGGCTCGAGGTTGTGGCGTGGACGCCGTTTTGCCGAAGCCCTTTGGCAAGGCAGAGCCCGGTCCGGATGTCCAGACTGAGAAAATCGTTGACGTCGTCCGGACGAAGGAAGCGCAGCGCCTGGGTCAGTTGCCGTCCGGCGCAATGGACGAGACCGTCCAGCGGACCGGTGGTGGTCGCGGTTTCCCGGAGCCAGCCCTGAATCCGTTCCGCCTCCAGAAGGTCGAACCCGCGAATCACATGCCCGGTTCCATCCAGGGTTTTCAAGGTTTCCTCAAGCGTGTCCGTCCGTCGTCCGACCAGGATGACACGGGCACCGAGGCGGCTCAAAGACAGGCAGACCTGGCTTCCGATGCCGCCTGACGCACCTGTTACAAGAATGGTTTTTCCCGTGTGATCGAGTGGGTTGAGCATGGCGTGGTTGCCTAATCGGAGATGTGGTCACCCAGCATGGCGATCAGGTCGTCGATGGTCCGGCTTTCGGCGAGACGGGTCGGGGAGACGACGAAGTCCAGTTGTTCGTCGGCCATGGCAATGAACTCGATGGCGACGAGGGAACTCCATCCGGACAATTCGCGGAAGGATTCCGCGCCGGTCAGTGTGTCGGGCTCGGCTTCAATAAGCTCGGCGAAGAAATTGAGAAATTCTGCTCGATTCACAGTGGTGGCTCCTTGGTGGAAGTGGTTTGAAACACAATCGGGAAGGACCTGTTCGATTGTGTCAGGCGGAATGAAAGCGGTGAAAGGTCATGCGTGGATTTCGATACCGGAAACTGGGGCCCCGGCGTGGCGTGACGATCACGTCCGGATTGTTGATGGATTTTCTCCCAATGACGGTTCGGAATCCGAGTTTCCTGCATTCGAGAAAGGACAGATTGTCCATCAGCGTTCCCAGACCTGTCCCCCGGTACCGGTGGCGGACGGCGATGAGATTGAGGTCGACAATCCCCGATCCGATGTCACGGAAATGGCAAAACCCCGCGATGTCGTTTGCAGCGGTGTTTTCGTAGACCCAGACGAAATCTCCCGGCGTCCGGCACCCACGCTCGATCCACTGCTCATAGCGAAGCGTGGCGAGGTCGGACGGTATGTTCGGGTCGAGGTGGAAGCGGTCCGTATGGAAGGCTTCGCGGGCAATGACGATCAGTTCGGGGATGTCGGATGGCGCGACCGTCCGCAGCCGGAAGTCCTCGGGCGGTGAGACCTGAAAGGGTTTGAAGTGCGACAGACTGAGGTATACCTCAAGCAGGGTCTCGACCGGGTAGAACCCGTTTTGGGCGAGCGCGATGATGTGGGCGATGTCATGCGGCGCAACCCGAGCAACCGTCAGATTTCGTTCCCCGTCCC
The DNA here is from genome assembly GCA_013298335.1 of Actinomycetota bacterium. Taxonomy (GTDB): domain Bacteria; phylum Acidobacteriota; class Blastocatellia; order Chloracidobacteriales; family Chloracidobacteriaceae; genus JAAFHI01. Next base: position 1,694 of record JAAFHI010000076.1, on the reverse strand, counting down.
GGTCGATGCGCGCGAGCGCCCCCGGCAGATGCTCCGCCAGTTCCGCCGCCGTTGCCTTTCCCCACCGCACTTCATGAAAGGGAAACCCGAAATGGGCACTGTCCCAGGTCGTCTCGGCTACGTGCAGCGGGCCGTCGGGATTCGGAAAAGGTTGAAAGGATAACTGAAACGCGTTCATTGGGAATCCACCTCCGGCGGGTGGGATGAATGTTCCATCGAAAACTCCTCGCTCACCACATAGGCGGGCCGTTCAAGCAGGCGAAAGTGCATTCGGGCAAGGTATTCGCCAATGATTCCGAGGGCAAAGAGTTGGGCGCCCGAGAATATCGCAATGGCCGAGGCGATGAAGGGAAACCCCGGAAAACTTGAGCCAAGAATCAGAAAGCGTCCTAAAACCCACAAGAGCACGCCGAATCCGAAGAGGGTAAAGAGGAATCCGATCAAACTCGCGAACTGCAAGGGACGAACGCTGAATGTGGTGATGATATTGACGGTATGGACCATTTGTTTCCAGAGCCGCTGGTTTGAGACGCCGATTTTGCGCGGTTCATGGCGGACGGAGACATACGACCAGTTGGCCATCCCCCAGGTCAGCAGGACGTCAATTGAAACGAACGATCCGGTGTAGTGGATGAAGGCTTTTCTCAACCGGGTCCGGAACAGCCGGAATGAACTGCCTTTCCGCGAATCCTTGGCCCCCAGCAGATATTCGAAGACCAGTTTGGCGACCAGTGACTGGAGGTTGCGAATCGTTCCGTGCTGACGCGTCGCCGGCGTTCCGTAGACAAGGTCAAATCCCTTGTGAAGCTCCGCCAGGAGATTCGGAATTTCCTCCGGCGGGTTCTGGAGATCGTCGTCCATCGTGACGCAGGTGGCAAAACGGGCCTGACGGATTCCGCACAGAAGGGCGTTGTGCTGTCCGAAATTCCGCATCAGGCAGTATCCGCGAATCCAGGCATGCGTCTGTGCCAGTTCCTGAACGACGCGCCAGCTTTCATCCCGGCTTCCGTCGTTGACGAGGACCAGTTCATAGGGGGTGCCGATTGACTCAAGAACGGGATGGAGTCTTTGCACAAGGAGCGGCAGTGAGCCCTGGCTATTGTAGACAGGCACAACGACGGAGAGGCCGATCGGAAATTCGGATGCGGTGACCTTCACACTTTCAGTCGGCATGCGGTGTGGTGGTGACCTCCATCAACGAAAGATAGGCTTTGTGGAATTCCTGAACCCGGATTTCGTCGGTGTTGAATATTCCGGCGGCGGAGTGCTGGCGCGTTCCTTTCTGGATGTTTTCGAAAACCGGGACGTCCTCATTGAAGACGGTTCGAAGGAAGTCCGTCGCGTTGGCCGCGAAGAATCCCACGGTTGGCCGCTTGGTTTCCGGCAAATCCGGAAGCTTCGTCAGGAAAAGATGCGCCCGGAAGAGCGTCCGTTCCGCGCCGAGCGGCTGGAACTCCTGAACCGCAAACGTGATCCCCTGCTGGGAAAGAACCGTCAGATTCGGAAAAACGAAGTGGTGTGAATACCGGGTTTCGTTGACCGGGCGATTTCCGAAGCAGTAGTCGAAGACCTTTTGTTCACGGGCGACCCGTCCCTTTTCCTGCTGACTGGCCTTCCTCGACTCCACGAAAATGCTCGAATGGAGCGGTGTATCCCAAAGATATTCCGTTTCCGGAGTTTCGCCGCGTTCGTAG
>JAAFHI010000982.1 GCA_013298335.1 Actinomycetota bacterium | reverse complement strand
GAAACCGACCGACTGATTCACCCCGCGCATCCAGTTGCGAAGCGGATGAACATCCGGAATCGCCTCGATGCGCGCCGCCAGATACAGAAGCAGCCGCTGGTTCGCCGAGTGCCGAGCGAGAAAGGTCAGCAGTTCCAGGCTCAGTTCGTCCGCGAAATGGGCGTCGTCAACGAAAATTACGACTACCCGCTGCGCCGCCAGCGCGCCGTAGATGTTCGCCAGATATTCGAACGCCAGGTATTTCTCGTGCTGGTTTTCCGACTGCACCGCGTCGCAGAAGAACAGAAACCCGTCATCGCTCCCGAACTCGTTGGAAACACGTTCGAACAGCGGCCCGAACAGAGCCTGAGCCGTTTCCGGATTTTCCGCTTCGAGAATCGCCTGCACGCTCGGACGAAGACTGTCGTAAAACGCCTTGTAGGGCGTCCCCTGCCCGGCTTCATAGAAATGTACCGTCAAAAAGGTGACATCTTTGCCGGCCAGTTGCCGCCGGAACTCCTGCGCGAGGCGCGTTTTCCCGACCCCCGTCGTCCCGGTCACCAGAACCGGCTTGCTGTGCGACGAAATCGCCTGATCGAACGCTTCGGAAAGCCGCGCCAACTCTCGTTTCCTTCCGATAAACGCGTTGTAGTTCGGGTGAAGCCGGTATTCCCCGCTGACTTCCCCAAGCCTGCGCAAGCCTCCCGGCGATTCCTGCTTGGCGTTTCGCAGCGCGTGTCCGGCAACTTCAATCAGTTCCGGCGGGGCCGAAGCGTCGTCAGGAACACTGACGATGCCGATCGTCACGCCCACGTTCAGGCCATCCGAAACCTCGGCACCGAGAAACCGGTGCTGGGCCAGGGATTTCAAAAGCGTATCGGCAAACACGAGCGCATCGGTTGGCGCGGTTCCCGCCATCAGCACCGCGAACTGGTCGCTGACCGTCCGACTTACAATGCCCTGATCTCCGACATGCTCGCGCAGCCAGTGGGCAAGCTCCCGCAACAGCGAATCCCCCGCGAGGTAGCCAAGTTTCGCGTTGAATTCCTTCATTCCATCCACCCCGATCATCAGAAGCGAGGTGGACCGGTTCAGGGTGAAGACTTCCTCGATTTTCTGTTTCAGAAAGGCGAAGTTATGAACGCCGGTCAGGCTGTCGAAACGCAATCCACCGGTTCGCCGGAAAGAGGAACGACGCGAACTTCCGGAATCCCGCGGCGTCGAACTCGGCGTCCCGCGAACCAGTTTCCGGGTGCCGCGCTGGGTCGGTCCGCCGCCCATAAGACTCTCCCCCCCGAAACTTTCCGTCGAGGAAAGCGTCGGCGTCGGCATTTCCCGCGTCGTTGGCGCCGGAAATTCACCCGTCGGAGGCGGCGTCCGCAGATTTGTCAGCGCCAGCCCAAGGTCATGCGCCAACTCGTTCGCGTTTTGCGGACGCCGCGCCGGATCCTTTTCGAGCGCGCGCAAAACGACATGTTCGAGCGCCCATCCGATTTCGGGATTCAAATCCCGCGGTCGCCGCGGCTGTTCGGTCGCCTGCTGGATGATGACCGCCGACACCGTCCGCGCATTGAACGGAACGTTCCCCGTCAGCATTTCATACAGGATGATGCCGAGACTGTAGATGTCCGACCTATGATCGAGTGGTTCGCTGCGGCACTGCTCCGGCGACATGTAATGCGGCGTGCCGACCATCAGCCCGTATTCCGTCAGCTTCGTCAGTGCCGAGGCTGTCGCCGATTCATGAAGTTCGGCGACACCGAAATCCACGACCTTCACGGTTTCCGAACCGTCGCGCATCCGGGCGAGCATGATGTTTTCGGGTTTTAGATCGCGATGGATGATCCCCTCGCCGTGAGCGGTGTGGATCGCGGTACAAACGGCGGTCAGAATTGAAACCGCCCGTTCCATCGTCAACTTGCCGTTGCGCTTGATTTCTTCGCGCAGGGATTCGCCCACGACGAATTCCATGACCATGTAAGCACGATTATCGGACAGCGTGCCGAAATCGTAGACCGAAATGACGTTCGGGTGCTTGATGCGGGCCGCCGCCCTGACTTCCCTTTGAAAACGGGCAACCGCCAGCGGGACCGCGGTGGATTCGGGCGTCAGAACCTTGATCGCCGCCATATCGCCGATCTGAATCCGGGTCGCGGCGTAGACGGTGGCCATTCCCCCGCTGCCGATGACCCGTTCGATCCGATATTTTCCATCCACCAGCATTCCCAACAACGGGTCCGCCGGGGACGTGGACTGGTCCAGTTCTTCAGCCATGCCTGAA
>JAAFHI010001048.1 GCA_013298335.1 Actinomycetota bacterium | reverse complement strand
TTGAAAGATCGGCGGCGTCCCAGCCCGGCCCGGCGGCCATCATCTGATACATCGTCGGCACGCCCGCAAACACCGTGACTCGCTCTTCCGAAAACAGCGACAGGGTCCGCGCCGCGTCGAACTGCCGCGTCAGGATGGTCGTTCCGCCGAGAATCGCGAGCGGCACGGTATAGACGAAAAGGCCCCCCGTGTGGAAGAGCGGAAAGACGTTGAGGTAGCGGTCGCCGTGGCGAAGGTCGTGGATGACCGTGTTGAGCGTGTTCCAGCCGATCTGCCGATGCGAAATCCGCGCCGCCTTGGGGAGTCCGGTCGTTCCACCGGTAAAAATCAGGGCGGCGATGTCCTCCGGTTGAACGTCGGCGGGCCTAAAATCCGAAGCCGCGTCGAGGCTGTCGAAGGAAACGCTCCCCGCGACCGGCTCACCGTCGAGGTGAACCAGCGAAACCCCTTCAAAAACGCCGGCGGCGTTCATTTCCTCGACCGCTTCGGCGAAATCGCTCCCGAACAGAAACGCCTTCGGGCCGACGGAGCGCAGGATTTCAAGATTTTCCCGCCAGTGCAGCCGCCAGTTGAACGGAACGTGGATCGCCCCGAGCTTGCAGGCGGCAAAGAAACAGTCGAGATGCTCGATGCCGTCGCGGGCGAGGATCGCCACCCGGTCGCCCTTTTCGACGCCGAACCGCCGCAACGCCGCCGCGAGTCTCGTCGCGCGGTCGTTCGCCTCCGAAAAGGTCAGTCGGAGCGGTTCCGGCTTCGAAAAATCGACGAACGCCGGGTCGCGCGGTGAATACACCGCCCGTCTTCCGAGGTAATCGCCGATTCCGGTCAGCATCATAGAGTGGTCAGTGGTCAGTGGTCAGTGGCCAGCAGTCAGTGGTCAGTGGTCAGTGGCCAGCAGTCAGTGGTCAGTGGTCAGTGGCCAGCAGTCAGTGGTCAGTGGTCAGTGGCCAGTAAATTCCCGGAAAATTCGCTTGAAACCATTCCAGCAAAAGACTTTGCTTTTTTTCATCCTTCATCCTTCATCCTTTTCCCCCGTCCCCGTCTCCGTCCATTTCCAGACCGAGGCCGCCATCGAAATCCCGCCGCCGCTCGCGCAGAACACGACCGTCTGGCCGGGTTCGAGGCCGCGCCGCGTGACCGCGAGGTCGTCGAGCGTCATCGGGATGCAGGCCGATCCGGTGTAGCCCCATTTGTCCATCACCCAGTGGGTCTTGCTCATGGGCTGGCCGAGGATGTCCATCACCTTCTCGATGGTCCGCAGATTGATCTGGGTGAACACAAACCAGTCCACCGATTCGATTTCCGTGTGCGTCTTTTCAAGCGCCGCGCGAATCAGCGCGGGCCAGTGCTCGGTATTGAACGTCTTGGGGAATTTCCGGATGAATTGCACCTTCGGCTGGCCGAACTCGGCGAGGTTGGCGGGGGTGCAGGGGCGGAACGTCCCGCCGGTGTAGACGCCCATCGCGTCGTGGAAATCACCCATCGCGCGCATTTTTCCGCCGAGAAACCCCGGTCGGTCACCCGCTTTCAAAATCACCGCGCCCGCGCCGTCGGCGAAAAGCGTCGCGGTGTTTTTATCTTTCGGGTCAAGAAACTTGCTCATCCCGTAGCCGCCCGCGATGAGTACGTGGCGGAAATCCGAATCGGCGGCAATCGTCATCGCGCCCTGGTTGAATGCCGTCACCCACCCGGCGCAGGCCGAGTTGACGTCGAACGTACCGGCGTTGCGCGCGCCGAGTTTCGATTGGACGACCGATGCCGTCGCGGGCGAAAGGTAGTCGGGCGTGTCGGTCGCCACGATGATCAGGTCGAGGTCGGCGGCATCGAGTCCGGCGCGTTCGAGCGCCTGCCGGGCGGCGGCGGAGACCATGTCCGACGTGGTTTCGGTTTCGGCCATGAAATGCCGCTGGTGAATGCCGACGTTGGCGACCAGCCATTCGCCGACCGGCTCGCCGTAGCGGGCGTCCATTTCGGCGTTGGTCACGACGCGCGCCGGTACGTAGCAGCCCGTCGAAAGAATGTTCGCAAATCGTTGCATCCGTGATCCTTATGAAATGAAAGCGGTCAGCGCGGCGGCGGTTTCCGACGGCTTTTCAATCGGGAAAAGGTGGCCCGCGT
>JAAFHI010000060.1 GCA_013298335.1 Actinomycetota bacterium | reverse complement strand
GGTGCGGTCGTCATTCTGAAACATGGCCGCGTCGCGCCGGCCTCGTGTTTCGGGTTGAAGTTGCTCGACGCCGACGGGGAGCGCGTATCCGAGCTTGTCGAAGTTCGTCCGGTAGGACTCGTGCATCGCCCGCAGGCCGTTCGCGTCGATTTTCAATCGCACCGACGCGGTCTCGACGACGCCGGGCCCGTAGGTCGCGTGCCAGACCCGGCTGCCCGGCTGGAAGCGCGACCGGAAATCATGGTGCGCGGCGTCCGCCGGGGCCGACGGAATCAGCATCCGGTCATTGGTCACGCAGACTTCGACCTTCTGCTCGAAGAGTTCAATGACGAATTCGACCTGCCGCCGGCTGTCGGAACGGTCCGCCTCGACGGTCGAATTGACCTGTTTGACGACACCCGCGCCATAGACGGCGTGGACCACCGGTTGTCCCGGCGAAAATTTGGGCTGGAGGGAGATGAGCATCGGGGTTCCTTTCGTTATTGAAGGTATCGGGTGTCGGGTTTCAGGTGTCGGGTTTTGTCTTTGTTTGACCTGAGACCAGACACCCGAAACCTGATACCTTTTAAAGCGGCTTTGCCGCCGGGTTCAAAATCGGATTCTTCTTGTCTTCCTCGGATGGAAAATCCACCGGGATGTTGGCGTCGAGCGTGATCGTGACGCTGCCGGTCGGCTTGCCGTCGAAATCCACGCTTCTAACGATAATCAGCCGGTTGCAGTCGGCGATCCATTTCAAAACATTGCGGATATCGCCGAATTCACCCCGCAGCACGATCTTGTGGGGGCTTTCGTTGAGGCCCCGGCGATAGGGCGAATGGCGGTTGTCGAGGCTCACGAGGGAAACGCGGTTCTGCGCGGCGGCCTTGCGGAAGTCTTCCAATACCCGCCCGAGTTCCTGCTCCGACGGCAGCAGGCTGCTGACCTCGACGTACCGCTGGCGGATGCGCTCGATTTCGGCGAGCAGGGCATTGCGCTCGGCGCGGAAACGGTTGTTCTGCTGGTTCTTCTCGTTGAGTTTGGTCAGTGCGGCGGACAGCGTACCGGTCGTCTCCCGCTGGTCGGCCACGAGCAGGGAATAAAACCCGTACCACACGACCGCCCCGGCGCCGATCATCGCAAGCAGAAACATCACTATCGAACGCATCTTTTTCTCTCCTCGGTGTCTGGCTTCTCCCTGACCGTCGGTATGGAACCCCGAACGTGAGGGAGGGTTTTCCTATTGAACCGTCTGCGGCGGCGCGACCTGTCCGGTTGCCCGCACGAGTTCCTGGCTCACCGTTTCGCCGGGTAGCCCGCCGGTCGCGATTTTCCCCGTGTAGGTACAGGTAATTGTGATCTGGCACTTCGTCTCGCCGGTCTGGTTGAGCGAGGTTTGAACATCCGAAAACCGTCCGCTGCTTTCGAGCGCCTGCACGAACCGGCTCGCGATGGCCCCGACGTCCACCGTCGGCGCGCTCGGCGTGGTCGTCAGATCGCTGCCCGCCGGTTTGGGGGACGCGGTCGCGCTTCCCGTCGTGACGTAGCCGTCGATGGTGACGGTGCGTTCGCGAATGGTGAGTTTCGACAGCACCAGCCCGACCGGACTCCCCGCCCCCACGTCGTTCGTGATGGTGAAGGCCGCAATCTGGCCCCCGCGCTGGGTGGTGATGGTCTGAATCCGCTGGTTCAGAACTTCCTTGGCCTTCTTCAGATAGGCGGCCTCCTTCTCGATGGCGGCGTTGGCCGATTCCTCGATTTTGGCCTTTTCAATCGCCGCCCGGAGGTCGGCGTTCTGGCGGACGCCCCGAACGTACTGCACGGTCCCGATACCCAGTCCCGCAATGACCCCCGCCGCGATGCCCGCCGCCGCGCCGCGTTTCATCCAGCCGGTCGCCTGACCGCCCAGTTTCACGAGCGACTGGACGCCCGCGGTCATTCCCGTGCCCGGCTTCTGCCGTTCCGGACGCAGCGTACCGGTGAAATCCGCGCCGATGCCTTCCGCGACCTGCAAACAGGCGGCGGTCAGCAGCGCCGCCGTGCCCCAGCGCGTCAGCGGCTTGCCGAGATTTCCGAATTCGACGCCTTCGTCTTCAAGCTGCAAGTTGTTGCGCCCAGAACGGTTGGCGCTTGCCTGCGCCACGACGAGTTGCCCCGTGTCGATGACCGAGACGTATTCGACCGCCGTCAATTCCCGGACCCAGGTGAAGACGTTGTTGTTGAGATACGCGGGCGTCCAGCCGCCGATGACGATGCTTTCGGCATTCCCGACGGGCGTTTTGGCAAACAGCCGTTCCAGCGCGTCGCGGACGGCGTCGGTCGTCACGTCGGCGGGCGTTTCCGCGTCGTACTGCGCGAGTTCCGTCCGGTTGTAGATGAAAAGATGAATCCGTTCGCCGGTGAACCAGAGGAGGAGCGTCCGCGTGGTCTGGGGCAGGGCCTCGGCCAGCGAGACCTCGGCGAGTGCCGCGATGCAGCCCGCTTCGCTGAGAATGTGATCGGCCTTCGCGGGCAGTTCCTCGGCGGGTGCTTCCGAGCGCAGCCGCGCCGCGCCAAACCGCGACGGATAGGTCGCCTGATAGACGCCGGGCGTCGCCGGGGTCCGGGCGTCCTTCGGGCCGATGACCGTCGTGTAGGCATGCGCGACGGCGACCGTCGTCAGTTCCTCGCGCGCCGGGGCCAGCGCCCGCAGGTCGCTCGCGGCGGCTTCAAACGTGCCGTAGCGGCTGGCATGCTGGATTTCGAGGCGGGACCCCGCCCGCCCGAGGTTTGAAATCAGCGCGCCGTAAAACAGATCGCGATCCTGAACGATGGCAAGGTACATCATCGTTTGACTCCCTCCGTGGCCGCGACGGCCTGGGTTTCGACGCATTCGAGAAAGGCCGCGAACAGCACCGGGTCGAAGCGTCCGGCTTCAAATTGCTCGCGCATGTCCGCCAGCACGCTCGCATGCGACAGCGGCTGCGGGCGGTAGGGCCGGATTTCGACGTTCGCGATGTAGTAATCCGCGATGTGGACGATCCGCGCCGTGACCGGAATCGCTTCGCCCCGCGGGCCGTCGCCGGGATAGCCGCCGCCGTTGAACCAGGTGTGGTGGCGCAGCGCCGCGGCGATGATCTCCGCCGGGGCGTCCGCCTCCCGCAACATCTCCGCGCCGTGCCGGACGTGCGTTTCCATCTCCAGCCGCTCGTCCGCGTCGAACACATGCGTCGCGAGCCGGATTTCCGACGCCACGAGCGTTTTGCCGATGTCGTGGAGAAAACCCGCGTGACGGATCAGTTCGGCGGCATCGGTCGAAAGTTCCTTCCCCCAGACCTGCCCGGCGATGACGACCGAGAGGTCCCCGACCGAGGTCCCGTGGGCCGAGAGGGAATAGTCGCTCCCGGCGTAGGCCGCGCGCATCCGCTCCCCGAGCGCCTGCACCCGGTTGGTCGCCCGCCAGGCGACCCAGCACGGATCGCCCTCGGGCCGCGGACAGACCGGAAATTGATTACGGTTCAAAAGCGACGACATCACGGTTCGTTATCTCCTGTCTGGCGGCGGTCACCTTCACGACCGCGATGTTCGAATAGGTAGCAATCACCGTGCCATATCCGATGACGAGCGGCGGCAACCCCGCGCGGGCCGGGTCGCGGCGCAATGTTTCCAGCGTCGGACTGGCGTTGACGAGCGGCGGCTGGACCGGCGCAAGCCGGGAATCACCTGAAAAATAAGGACTTCGCGGCCCGGTCTGGGCTTCGACATAGCGCCCGACCCCCTCCGCGCCGACCGGGTGCCGGAACGTCACCTTCTCCCCGGCGGCAAACTTCGCCTCCGGCTGGATGACGAACACCACATCCGCCGCGCTCGCGGTGAAGGGGCGGTTCGGGATCACGAGCAGCGGCCCGACGACGCCCGGAACGGCGCTCGCCGTGGAGGGCGCTTCACTGGTAAAGGTCTCCGGCAGCAAGCGGTCGCCGTTGAGAATTTCGCGGGTCGAACTGATGATCTCGATCTGGGCTGCATCGTCGGTCACCGTGAGGACGCGCACGCGTCCAACCGGCAGCACCATCCGTCCGAGCGGTCGTTTCGTCGTCGGGTGCTTCACTTCGCCGAAATCACGCACCGCGACCAGTTCGGCGGCGGCTGAAATTCCGCTTTTCGCGCCCCGGTTGATGTACATCCGGTCGCCCCGCCCGAACTCATGCCGCTCCGGCTCGGCTTCCGCGCCGATGATGCGCGGGGCGGTTTCGGGAATTCGTCCGACAAACCCGTACCGTGTTTCCGGCGTCGGCCCGGTACGCTCCTGGGCGCTCCCGACGGACGCCAAACCGATGAAAACAAACGTTGTAAGCAGAAGTATCCGGTTCATTGCGGGACCTCCACGGTGACGGTCGTCGGCTTCCGTTTAATCTTGCCGTTGTTGAGCTCGGTCAACTCTTCCCATTCGACTTCGGCGATGGTTTTCTGGTCCACCGGGCTCTGTTTCGGCGTGATGCGCTTCAGCACCGCGTTCCAGAGCGCCGCGCCCGGCGTCAGAAACGCCGTGTATTCGCCGTTCCGGAACGACACCAGAATCCCGGTCCTGCCCTGCGTCCGCAGGACGCCCTGAATTTTGGCTTCATCGAGCGTGAACCGGCGGTAGACCGGAATCTCCGGCGCAGTTTTGCGCTTTTCGTTCCACTGTTTGTACCGCTCGACGTACTCCGGCACCGGCTTCGGCTCGTCCGCCTTGGTCAGCTTCACCGACTGGTCGCGGAACGGATTCCGCTTGCCCGGCAGCGAGTCCGGCACGATCAGCGTCGGTTGCGCGGGTTGTGTCGACGGCTGGCCGGACTTCCCGGCGGGCGTTCCGGTCGGCGTCGGTTGCTGGTTTTGGGACACCGCGACCGTGGTGGCGGCCAGCACAACGCCGACCAGGACTGCCGCGGGACGAATGAATGTGGCGTAAACCATTGTTTCCTCCCGTGGTTACGGCTGTTTCGGCACGTCCGGTTTGGCGGTCGGCGCGGTTGCGGCAGGCTTCGCTTCGGATTGCGTCCGAATCGGCACGCCGGTCAGGTCGCCGAGGTTGATCGTGCCAGAGCGGATGATTTCGACTTCCTGCGGAACGCCTTCCGCGGCCCCGTTGGTCACCCGAACCGTCAGAAAGAAAAGGAGTTCGGTGCTTTCCCGCGCGTTCTGGCGGCGCTTGAAGAGTTCGCCGAAGAGGGGAATCTTGCCGATGCCGGGCGTCTGCTGGAGCGTGCTCGACTCGGCGTCAATGGCGATGCCGCCGATGAGCGCGCTGCCGCCGTTTTCGAGTTCGAATTCGTTGGTGAGCGACTGCTTGTTGATCGGCGGCTGACCGTTGACGGCGGGCGTCGTCCGGTCGATGGAATCGTTGGTGATGCTCAGTTTGAGCTTGACCCGGTTGCCGTCGATGACGTGCGGAACGGCTTCAATCGAGAGCGTCGCGTTCTGGAACGTCGTCGTGCTGACGACGGCATTTCCCAGGCCCTGTCCCGAGGTGAACGGCACGAGCCGCCCCGATTCGAGTCGGGCCTTGGTGTTGTTGAGGGCGACCACGCGTGGCGTTGAAACCGTTTTGGCGATGCCGCGCTGCTCGGCGAGATTCAGCGCGAAGCTGATGAAACTCGTTCCAATCAGGCCGGTGGTCAGGTTGAGTGCCGTGTTGCCCCCGCCGCCCAGATTGCCGTTTCCGCCGGGCGACAAAAGAAAGGGATTCGAACCGGTGGTTCCGTTCTGGACCGGGCTGCTGTTCGGCGTCAGCGCGCTCGTGTTCGGTGTCGTGCCGAGATTCACCGCCGCGCCGTTTCGACCGGCGACGCCGACCGAAAGCTGGGTCCCGATGTCGCGGGCGACGCTGCGGTTGGCGACGACGATCCGGGCCTCGATTTCGATCTGCGGCTGGGCAATGTCGAGGCGGGCAATGATTTTCTTGATCCGTTCGAGGTTTTCGACGGCATCGGTCACGATCAGCGTGTTGGTCCGCTCGTCCGCCCGGACGTTGCCGAACGGCGTCAGGTTTTGTTTGACGAGTTCGACAATGTCGTTCGTGCCCTCGGTTTTGGCGTCGATATGCCGGAGCGGGAAAAACGCGATGGCGGCGGAGTTCTGAATCAGTTGGCCGAGCCGTTTGCGGCGTTCGGCGTCGGCTTCACCGGCGAGCGTTTCCGCCTTTGAAATCCGGATCAGCCCGTTTTCGATCTGAAAGGCGAGGCCGCGCGATTTGAGCACCGTGCGGAACACCTTGTCCCAGGGGACCTTGTTGCACTTGACGTCCACCGTCAGCGCGCCGACTTCCGGGTCCGGCACGAAATTCACCCGGTAGAGGTCGCTCAGGGTCCGCAGAAAATCCTTCAGCTTGATGTCGTAGATGTCGAGCGAGAGCGGGTCCCCGACGTAGTTCGGGTCGTTCAGATCGGCGTTGGCCGGTTCCTGGGGTTTGGCGACCGGCGCGGGGGAAGGCTGGGGCGTTCCCGTCGTGGCCACTTCCTGCGCCTGCGCGCCGAAGCCGAACACAAACAGACAGAACAAAAGGGAAAATCGCATGGCGTCCTCTTTCAGGGGGCGGTTTCGAGTGCCGGCTCATTTCCTCCGGCGTCATATATATAAGGAATAGCAAGTTGCGTGCCACAGGGAAGGATGAAGGATGAGGGATGAAGGATGAAATCCGGAAATAGCACTCAACATTGGTTTTATCTGTCTTTGTTTTTTTCATCCTTCATCCCTCATCCTTCATCCTTCCTTACATCGCTTCCCAATGCGGGACGAGCGCGATGTAGGCCCGGTAGAGCGCGTCGATGTGCGGTCTCAGGTGGTCGCGGAGTTCGGGCCGAAGGCGTTCATTGAGGGTGGTTTGCAGGTTTTTCCACGTACTCGGGCGGGGAATGTAGGTCGGAACGTGCAGCAGGCGGTGAATGACGGTGCGGTCGGTCGGCGAGAAGTACCGGAACTGGGTGCCCGCCGGAAGTTCCCCCACGAGTCGCTGCATCGCCTCGGCGAGTGGCCGGTTCACGATGTGGGCGCGGCGCGGCACAACTGGCGGCCCGACCGGCATCAGATCGCGGTCTTCCGCGACAAATATCTGTTCCTGAACGGGTTGCGGCGAAATGACCGGGGTGGCCGCCGTGCGGATTTTGTCGGGATTGTTGTCGATGAAGGTTTCGATGAGGTCGGCGGTGATTTCCGCCGGACGCTCCTTGGCGATGATGCCCGCCAGCCATTCGCACAACTGGCTCATTCCGCGCGTGTTGTGCGGGAAATCGGCCTGTTGCAGCGTCGCTTCGGCGGTTCGATGAAAGCCGAACTCGGCGGTCACGACCGCGTGGTCGCGCTGCAAGTGCTTTTGAATCAGAAACTTCGCCAGCGGAATGATCTGGTTCGGCACATCCCGCAACGAGGGGATGCGAATCTGCGAACCGAGCCGGGAAATGATGTCCTTCCGCAGGACGCCTTCCTTGACGAGTTCATCCATTGTTCGATTGATCGCCACGATGATCTTGCATTCGACCGACCGTTCCTGGCTGCTTTCGTCGCCGAGAATGGCGTAGGTCCGGCTTTCGAAGGCGCGCAGCAACAGTTTCTGGGCATCGGGCGAAATATCGGCGAATTCGTCGATGAAAAGCGTCCCGTTTCGGGCGAGTTCAATCGCGCCGCGCCGGGTTCCGGCCCCGGTGTAGGCCCCTTTGACGTGGCCGAACAACTCGCTGCGGACCATGTTGATGTCGCCGCCCGACCAGAGCGACGCATCCACGATGACAAACGGTTTCGAGGCGTTCGGCTTCGCTTCGCAGCGGTAGCGGAGGCGGTGGATTTCCTCTGCGATAGCGGTTTTTCCGACGCCCGGCTCGCCCATCAGAACCACGACTTCGCGCTGCGGACCGATGGCGATGTGCTGCATCGAGCGGTACATCGGCTGGTAGCCCTCGTCGTGAAACACGATGTTTCCGAGGTGAATCGGCTTGCTCGCCTTCGCGTGGGTGAGCCGTGAAAGGGCCGTTTCCGCTTTGGATACAATGAATTCCACGAAATCCGCCTGCGCGCCGCGGTCGGTCTTGACGGTGAATTTCGAGCCGAGCGGAAACGCCTGCGACGCCGGATTCGGGCCTTCGTGGCGGTGGCAGAGCGTCCGCGGCGTCCCCTTTCGATAGATCTCGACCGTACCGGCTTCGGCAAATCCGCGCACCAGCAGCGCCTGGGCAAGCGCGGTGAAAAGGTCGTTCTCGGTTTTCGCCTCGCGGATGCCTTTCAAATGGGTTTCGAGGCCGCTGCCGACCCGGCGTTCGTTGCGCTGGCGGACCCGCCGCCCGATGGCCCCGATGTAGTGGTCCGCTTTTCGTACCGAAAACCCGGCGTGGCAGGTCGAAAATGCCTCGCGGGCCTGTTCGCCGAGTTTGAGGGCGTCTTCGAAGGACCCGCTGTGCCGCCGGGTCGCTTCGAGCAGCGCGATTCCGGCTTCGTAATGCGAGAACCGCTTCAATTCCACGCTCAGGCGGATCAGGTCGGGCCAGGCGTCGTTGCCGCGCTCGGCGATGGCCGCGTCACGCTCGGCGACCAGCCGGTGCAGGCGGTGGGCGTCTTCGGGAAGGTATTTCGGCTGCGGCGGGAAGAGCAGGGCCGCCGCCTCGCCGAATGATTCCTGATGATCGGCGATGAAATCCCGCGCTGAACGCGGATCTTCCAGGCAAATCAGGGCGTTGGCGAACAGATAGAGGTCAACGTCGGTCACCCTTCCCTCGGCCTGGGCCCGGTCGAAGGTTCGCACCAGTTCGGGAATGGAAATGAACGGCGTTGCCCACGCAATCGCGTAGAGGCAACTGTCAAAGGGCACGTCCCCCTGATGAAGTCGCAGAACGGCTTCCAACATGGCTTTTTTTCCAAATTGAAGGGATGAGAAACCGAGCGTGCTGAAATTTTCGGTTTGATTGGCGTGAAAAATAGCACGAATCCCTCGGTTGGGAAATTTTCCGTATTTTCCTCTGACACTGCGTTTCATGGCGCGTTCCTCGGATAGGTGATGTGAACGTGAATTCCGCCTCCCCGGCCCCGCGACCGGGCGGGAGGTGTCTCGGCTCGAAAAAAATGCCGCCGAACCGGTGGCTTGGCGGCGAAGAGATCTTTCTGAAAAGAGGGGTACAAGGCATCCACCTGAATGCCGACTTCACAAAGGCGAATCGCGTGCCACAATTCCCCGATTTTTGAATGCCTGCTTCAAGTGCTTTGAAATCAATGCTTTGTGCCTGGTCTTCGGGATGTGGCCACCGGGCGGGGAAGGGGGAATCCTGTAAAGTTATATAACGTTACGTAACGTTATATAACTTTACAGAAAAAAACGGTCATTTCGGGGCCCGGTTTTCAGGCCGGATTCCGGCTGATTTTTCCGTCGAATCGGGGCTTCCCAGGTTTGGCACGCGAATTGTTTTGTCATCGTCAACGGATTGAAGATTTTTGATTTTCGATTGCCGGAGGAGCCGGTCATCGAAATTCAGAAGTTAAAAAAGTTGAATTTCCGAAAAGGAAAGGAAAAGACGATGACATCCCTTCACGAACTTCGCTCCCGTGACGCCGCGTCTCCATTTTCAGTCACCCTCACGACCCGGCTGTGCCTCCGCCTCATGCTGTTCGCGGGCGCTGGGCTGCTGCTGACGCTCGACGTTGCCTTCGCCGGGCCGTTCGGCGGCAGCGACCAGACGCTCGGCAACGGCCTGCGGGCCTTCATGCAGTACTACCGCGCGCTGACCGTCCTCGCGGGCGTCGGCGCACTCTTCACCGCCGGCATCATGAAATGGTTCGGGCGCCCCTTCGCCGGACCGATGATCGCCAGCGCCCTCTGCTTCGCCGCCACCGCCATCGGCGAAGTCCTCTACAGCTTCGGACGCAACGGCCAGTCGGTGCCGTTCAGCGCCGGGCAGGACTACGA
>JAAFHI010000288.1 GCA_013298335.1 Actinomycetota bacterium | reverse complement strand
GCCGCGTCCGGCGATGCGGCTGGTGACGGATACCTTCGGGTACTGCGTCGAGCATCTGCCGAAGTTCAACCCGATCTCGATTTCGGGCTATCACATCCGCGAGGCGGGGGCGACGGCGGCGCAGGAGCTGGCCTTCACGCTGCGCGACGGCTTCGAGTATGTGCAGTTCGGCGTGGATGCCGGGCTCGACGTGGACGATTTCGCGCCGCGGCTCTCCTTCTTCTTCAATGCGCACAACGATTTCTTCGAGGAAATTGCGAAGTATCGCGCGGCGCGGCGCATCTGGGCGCGGGTGATGCGCGACCGGTTCGGCGCAAAGAGCGAACGTTCGCTGATGCTGCGTTTCCATTCGCAGACGGCGGGCTGCACGCTGACGGCGCAGCAGCCCTACAACAACGTCGTCCGGGTCGCGATTCAGGCGCTCGCGGCGGTGCTCGGCGGCACGCAGTCGCTGCATACCAACTCGCTCGACGAAACGCTCGCGCTCCCGTCGGAGCAGGCGGCGACCATCGCGCTGCGGACGCAGCAGATCATCGCCAGCGAAACCGGCGTGACCAACACGATCGACCCGCTCGGCGGCAGTTATTTCGTCGAAAAGCTGACGAACGATATCGAAGCCGAGGCGATGGACTACATGGCGCGCATCGACGCGATGGGCGGAATGGTGGAAGCCATCGAATTGGGGTATCCTCAAAAGGAACTTCAGGAATCCTCCTACGAATTTCAGAAAGTCGTCGACAGCCGGGACAAGATCATCGTCGGCGTCAACGACTTCGTTCAGAAGGAAACGCAGGAAGTGCCGCTGCTGCTGATTGACGAAAACGTCGAGAAGGCCCAGAAGGAAAGATTGGCGGCGCTGCACGCGCGGCGCGACAACGCGGCGGTGGAAAAGGCGCTCGCGGCGCTCGTCGAAGGCGCGAAGGGAACGGCCAACACGATGCCGCTCATCATTGACGCGGTTCGGGTCTACGCCACCCTCGGCGAAATCTGCGATTGTCTCCGTCCGGTGTTCGGCGAATACCGGGAACCAGCTTTCTAATGAGTCGGAGAGTCTTGGGAGTCTCGGGCGTCTTGAGAGTCGACGAAATTGTCCCGACTCCGAAGATCCCCAAAATTCACCGGACGCCCGAGACTCCCAAGACCCTCAAGACTCCCAGACTTTTATAAAACCATATGGCACGGATTTTAGTGATTGACGACGAGCCGGATGTACGGATGGCGACCGTACTGTCCCTTCAACGGGGCGGCCACGCCATCACGGAAGCCGAAAGCGGCATGACCGCGATGCGTATTCTCAGGCAGAGTCGCAATGAACCGTTCGATCTGATCGTGTGCGACGTGATGATGCCGGGGATGACCGGTCATGAGGTGTGCCAACTGGTCCGCCTCGATCCCGACATGCAGAAGATTCCGTTCATTTTCCTGAGCGCGAAACGCGAATCGGACGAGCGGATGGAAGGCATGGAATACGGGGCCGACGACTATCTCGGCAAACCGTTCGCGCTTGAGGAACTGTTAATCCGGGTCAACAGTGTGATGGCGAAGCACAAGGCCACCACCGCCGGGCATACGACGCCCGACCCGCTTGCGCAGTTGACGCTCGCGCAGTGCATTGACCTGATCGTGCGCCACAACCTGAGCGGAAAGCTGACGGCGCTGCTCAAGGGCTCGATTCAGGGCGTGATCTTCTTTGAGGGCGGTCATGCCGTCCACGCGAAGGTTCACGACAAGGTCAGCGAAGCCGCCGTCCGGGAGATTCATTCGGCGCAGCTTCTGATGTACTCCTTCGAGGCGTACGAGGTTTCCGACCAGATTACGATGGCGATGGATATTTCGCGCATCATCAAGAAACACTAGGAGGAAGGGGTCAGGGAACAGGAATCGGGGATCAGGTTTTTCGCGTGGGAAACCGGTTTTGATGCCCAGTGTGTTCCCATCCTGACCCCTGATCCCTGATCCCTGATCCCTTTGTTTCCATGAACGACTCAACCGAAAAGCGAATTCGCGTACTGATTGCCAAACCCGGCCTCGACGGTCACGACCGCGGGGCGAAAGTCATTGCCCGCGCGTTGCGCGACGCGGGAATGGAAGTGGTCTATACCGGGCTGCGCCAGACGCCCGAGCAGATCGTCAACGCCGCATTGCAGGAAGACGTGGACGCCATCGGCGTCTCGATTCTGTCGGGCGCGCACATGACGCTGTTTCCGCGCATTCTGGAACTGATGAACGAGCGCGAAATTGGCGACGTGCCGTTGTTTGGCGGCGGAATCATTCCGGACGACGACATTCCGCGGCTGAAAGATGCCGGTGTGGACGCCGTTTTCACGCCCGGCGCGACAATGGATGAAATCATCGCCTACATTCGGGGCCGCGTCGGCGGGCACTGAACATCCCCTGAAACGAAAAGAGCCGCCCGGAACCGGGCGGCTCTTTTCGCGATTGGCTGGGAGACAGGGATTCGAACCCCGATAATCTGGTTCAGAGCCAGGTGTCCTACCGTTGAACGATCTCCCAATACGGAAGTCAGGCTTTATAGCGACTTGACGCCGAGTCTGTCAACCCTCACGTTGCGGCGCGGGTGCGTCACGTTTCTTTTTTCCCGGCGAAACGTGGTGGCTGAACCGGTTACGGACGGATACCGGAAATTTTTTTGACCAAATATGACCGTTGCCGAGGGGGGCGGGCGGCCCGGCGGAATCCCTTCCGTTTCAGTCCGATGGCGGGTGAAAAGTGCGCTGCCGCACGTTCGCGCGGGTCACTTCGGAAGAGTCAACGTGACTTTTCTAACATATTCAGAATCATATACTTGCGGCGGAAAAAAGACGGAAATACCGCTAGCTCCGCACACCTCATTTTAGGTACAGTCAACAGCTTCCAAAACGTCCGCTCCGCGCGCGAAGGCGCGTCCCCAGGGGTGTGACGGAAATCCTCGAAGCGACTACACGCACCTCGTTTATGGCCGACGAACCGAATCAGACACCAGAACCGTCGCCGGAAACTCCGTCCGTCGACAAGGATGCCGAGCGCGCCGCGAAAATCGCTGCCGCAAAAGCGAAAGCCGAAGCCGCCAGGGCTGCCAGAACCGCTGGGGATGTGGCTGCTCCCGCCGCGACTTCCGGCGAGACGCCAAGTGCCGTGGCCCCGGCCGAACCGGCAACCGATGCCGACAAGGAAGCCAAGATTGCCGCCGCGAAGGCCAAGGCCGCGGCGGCCAAAGCCGCCCGCGAGGCGGCGGGCGAGGCTCCGGCGGCAGCGGGTGACGAGGCTCCGAAGGCCGCGCCCGCCAAGGCCCCGGCCAAGGCGGCCTCGAAAAAGGAGCCGGCGGTTCCGGCCTATGTCGATCTCGTGGGCGATGCTTTTATTGACGATCTCAAGGCGACGTTCGGGGCCGACATTCGAAGTATGGTTGTCAGCAACAACCAGCAGATCGTCCGGGTTGCGCCCGACCGCGCGCGCGACGTGCTCTGGCATCTGCGGTACAACACGCCGACCAAATTCGATTTTCTGAGCGACCTGACGGCGGCCCACTACCCTGACCGTTCGGCCTTCGAAGTCGTCTACCAGATTTTTTCGATTGAGGACAACCGGCGTCTGCGCGTCGTGGCGGAAGTTCCCGACGGCGGCGAGGTCTGGACGGTGAGCGACATCTGGGCGACGGCGAACTGGCTGGAGCGCGAGGTGTACGACATGTTCGGCATCCGGTTCGACGGCCACCCGGACCTGCGGCGCATTCTGCTGCCGGACGGCTGGGTCGGTTTCCCGCTGCGCAAGGAATATCCGGTCGAATATCGACCCAACGAGTGGGTGGAAGCGAATCTGAGCATCCTCGACATTCCCGAGGGCGCGGATTTGTCGGGCAAGTTCGAGTAATCCCTGACGCCCTTCCTGACGGTCGGGCTACTGACACGCGGTACCAGATGAATCTATGAACGCAGTTCCCTTGGTGACCAACGAGACGGAGACCCTGTTCGATTCCGATGAAATGGTATTGAGCATGGGGCCGCAGCACCCCTCGACGCACGGGGTGTTGCGCGTGGTGCTGAAGCTCGACGGCGAGCGGGTGATCGACCTCGACTGCGACATCGGCTATCTGCACCGGGGCGCGGAGAAGATTTTCGAAAACCGGCTCTATCCGATGATCGCGCCCTATTTCGACCGCCTTGACTACATTGCGGCGGTGTCGAACGGCCTGCTGTATGTCGGCACGATCGAGCGGGCGATGAAAATCGAAATTCCGCCGCGCGCGCAGTATCTGCGGGTGATTCTGACGGAACTCAACCGCCTCGCGAGCCACCTGCTCTGGCTGGCCACGCACGCGCTCGATATCGGCGGGTTCACGGTCTTTCTGTGGGCGTTCCGCGAGCGCGAGGAAATCCTCAAGATTTTCGAGTGCTTTTTCGGCGCCCGGCTGACGTGTCATGCGTTCCGTATCGGCGGGATGTCCTACGACGCCTATGACGGATTCGAGGCGCAGGTACGGGCGTTTTGCGATACGTTTCCGGCGCGGCTGGAAGAATACGAGACGATGCTCAACGAAAACCGCATCTGGCTGGGCCGGACGGTGGGCGTGGGCGTCATCACGGCGGCGGATGCCATCAGCCTCGGTCTGAGCGGCGCGCCGCTGCGCGGCTCGGGCGTTGATTACGACGTGCGGAAGACCGACCCGTACGAGTGCTACGCCGACCTCGATTTCGACATTCCGCTCGGCGAGAACGGCGACACGTTCGACCGCTATCTCATCCGGATGGAAGAAATGCGGCAGTCGCGCCGCCTCGTCATGCAGGCGCTCGACAAGTTGCCGGGCGGCCCGATCATGGCGAAAGTGCCGAAGGTCATCAAAGTGCCGCCGGGAGAGTTGTACCACTCGATTGAAGCGCCGAAGGGCGAACTCGGGCTTTACCTCGTCTCCGACGGCGGCACGAAGCCCTATCGTCTGCGGGTGCGTCCACCGTCGTTCATCAACCTCGGCGCGCTCCGCAAGATGGCGGTCGGCTCGCTCGTGTCGGACGTGGTGGCGGTCATCGGCTCGCTCGACATCGTGCTCGGGGAAATCGATCGTTAGCAGTCAGCAGTCAGTGTGAATGGTGATGAAAAGCATGAGTTTTCAGATGATGACGAGTCTCGCTTCGTTTTTGCCGCCGGAGTTTTTGAGCCGGCTGGTGACCTGGGCGTACACGTATTTGCCGCAGTCATTTTCGAGCGTGCTGTCGGCGCAGGATGCGACCAATCATCTCATCTGGCCGTTGATTCAGATCGGGATCATGCTGGCGGCGGTGCTGACGGCGGTGGCCTATCTGACCTACGCCGAGCGCAAGGTGAGCGCGTGGATTCAGGTGCGCGTCGGCCCGAACCGCACCGGTCCCTGGGGATTGCTCCAGCCGGCGGCGGACGGCATCAAGCTGATCATTAAAGAAGACGTGATTCCGTTCAACGCGGACAAGACCGTCTTCACGCTCGCGCCGATCGTGAGCATGGTCTGCGCGTTCGTGGTGCTGGTGGTCGT
>JAAFHI010000390.1 GCA_013298335.1 Actinomycetota bacterium | reverse complement strand
CGCGCAAGGGTTCGATGGCGTTTCAGGAGTGACGTTAGCCTTGCCGCATCGCCGGCTTCGAGGGCGCGGAAGGCGGCGAGAAAAGGTTCGCCGTCCTCGGGATTCGAGGCGGATGCGAGCGCGTTCACCCGCTGGACAAGTTCATTCCACGTTTCAAATCCGTGTGCCCGCGCGTAGACGAGTCCGGCGTCCGCTTCATTGAACCGTGCTCGAAGGATTTCCTCGTCGGAAAAGCCTTCAAACCGTGGATGCCAGACCCGAATCTGTTCGAGCGCCGCCGGACCCGCCGACCGCCGGGTCTTCAAAAGGCCGTGGACACGCTGGATGATCCACGCGAGGTCGGCGACGAACAGTCGCGTGTGGCGTTGGTGCGTGGCAGGCTCGGCGTAGGCTTTGAGTTGAGTCCAGCCGGTGAACCCCTGCTCGCGGGCGATGACGAACTGGGCATCGTGCAGGGCGACGTTCTGCCGGATGTCGATTGCGTCGGCTTCGGCCCAGCGCAGGTGCCGGCTCCGGAGCCGGGCCAGCGCGTCGCCATTGCCCGCGCGGAGCGCCCGCAACAGTTCGCGAGCCTGTTTTTTATGTTGTTCCAGATTCACGGAGTGCCTCCTTCAGGGGCCCGGTCCGCAAGACAGGCGAAAGAGGTTGATCGAAATTGATCCCCGACGGGGCAGGTGGGCGCGGCCCTTTTGCGGACACGACGCGCCCTGTGCGCGTCCGCCGGAGGCTACCAGAACCGGCATTTCCGTGGGAAGTACGTGAAACCGTGATGAACGTCGAATCGCTCCCGGAAGAACGCCGCGAACCCGGTTGTCGGTTCGATTTTCCCCGGTTCATGATGAATGATGGAAGGAACACCACCATGCATCGGAGGAACTTGCTTGAATCGCATTACGTCTTTCATCGAATCGAAACGAATGTCCGCCGAGGATGTCGCGACCCGTCTGCCGCTCGTCGGCACCATCGCCACCAGCGGGTTCACCACGGCCTATCCGAAGGTCATCCCGGTGGCCTATGCCAGACGGCTGGCGGAAGCGAAGGCCAGCGGCCAGCGGTGCGCGGTGAATCTCTACACCGGGGCCTCGACCGGCGAGGAACTCGACGGCGAACTTGCCCGTTCCGGCGCGCTCCGCAAACGCCTGCCGTTTCAATCCACGCCCGACCTGCGTAATCGCATCAACGCGGGGGAAATCGAATTCATCGACATGCACCTGAGCCATGTCGCGCCGTACATTGAGCACGGCATCCTTGATCCGATCGACGCCGCGATCATCGAGGCGGTGGACGTCACCGACGACGGACGCATCTACCTTTCGACCTCGTCGGGCATGAGTCCGACGTTCATCAGTTACGCCAGTGAGGTCTACATCGAGCTGAACACGAGCCAGCCGGTCGAACTCAAGGGCTTTCACGATATTTTTCTCCCGGAACTGCCGCCCCACGGTCGCCCGATTCACATCAACCACGTGGACGACCGCATCGGCGTGCCCTATGTCCGGTGCGACCCCGCGAAAATAAAGGGCATCGTCGTGACCGACGTACGGGAAAAGACGCCCGAGTTCAAGGCGGCGGACGACACTTCGCGGGCCATCGGCGAACACGTGCTCGACTTCATCCTCCATGAAATCGCGAAGGGGAGACTGCCGAAAAACTACCTGCCGTTTCAGGCGGGCGTCGGCAACGTGGCCAACGCCGCGCTCTCGTGTCTCGCTCAAGATAGCCGCTTCGGACGCATCCGCATGTACACCGAAGTGCTTCAGGATTCGGTCTTCGATCTCATCGACGCCGACAAGCTCGACTGCGCCTCGACCAGTGCGCTGACCTTCTCGGCAGCCGGCGTGGAACGCTTCCACCGCGACATCGACGACCTGCGCGCCAGGTTCATCATTCGTCCGCAGGAAATCTCGAACAACCCGGAAGTCATCCGGCGCATGGGCATCATCGCGATGAACACCGCGCTGGAAGCCGACATTTACGGCAACGTCAATTCGACGCATGTGCTCGGCACGCAGATGATGAACGGCATCGGCGGCAGCGGCGACTTCGCGCGCAATGCCTACGTCACGATTTTCATGGCCCCGTCCATCGCCAAAAAAGGCGCGATCTCGACCATCGTGCCGATGGTGTCGCACGTTGACCACAACGAACATTCGACGCAGATCCTCGTCACCGAACAGGGCCTCGCCGACCTGCGCGGGCTGTGTCCGCGGGCGCGCGCCGAAGTCGTCATTCGAAAATGCGCCCATCCGATGTATCGCGACGCCTTGATGGAATATCACGAACGCGCTCTCGCCATTGCTCCCGGCAAGCACACGCCGCACGATCTGGCGCGGGCCTTCGAGTGGCACCTGCGCCTGCGCGAGAAAGGGACGATGCAGGGATGAGGGCGGAGGGATGAGGGATGAAACCGGGACCGGGTCGAAAACGCGACCGTTTGAGGCCCGTTCCGGCTGGCATTCCCGTTGCGTTGAATTCGCCGAGCAGGTCATCATCCAGGGCTACTTCGCCGCTGCTCCTTAGGTATTTTAGCGAGACATGAACAGAATTTTTTCCTATGTGATTACGCACGATACAGGGTTTGCCCCAAATCCTTATGGTGGCATTTTGACTCTGGCAACGTGCAAGCCAAAAATCAGGAAAGCTGGAAAGGCCGGGGACTGGCTTCTTGGAACCGGCTCTAAAAAAACGGTTGGTTCAGGTCGGCTGGTCTACGCAGCCCAAATTGCCGAGGTCAGGCCACTGGCTGAATATGGAGCAAATCCCATTTACAATTTCAAGATTCCCCGACTTTCAGGTGCGTCATGGCACCGGCACGGGGATAATATTTACTGGGTTGATGCACATGGTGAATGGCACCAAAGAAGAAATCTTCACCATTCAATTGAACATATGAAACGTGATTTGAGCGGCGAGAACGTTCTTGTCTGCAATGAGTTCTGGTACTTCGGCAAACAGGCTCCACCGTTTCCCGACGAATTGAAGTTCTTGGTCAAGGATGGCCCCGGACACAAAACCGATTCAACCCCGCGTCATTTTGACATATTGAAAAGCTGGTTATCCTCTTTCCAGCCCGGAATGCATGGCATTCCCTTTTTATGAGAGCGGTTTTCGCAGTTCGGGACGCTCCCCACACCGGTGCGTGCCTTCTCAGAGTGAATCCGGCGGCATCAGATCGCTCTCGCTGATGGAATAGGTCATCCGGGGGTAGGTGAAATCGGTTTCCTGATTCTCTCGATGGCGCAGGTGAAAAAACTCCCGCCTTTGATCGTCATCCGCCAGGGTCAGGCGTACATCATCATCGAGGCAGGCGCCTTCGTCGCGAAATCTCACAAAGGTTCCGGACGTTCGAAAGGTCATGCCCAGCCAGCGGTTCTCGGGCATTCTGCCGGGCGCGTCCAGCACGATCCTGTGTTTGAGGCGTCGGTTAGTGGAAACGGAGAAGACAACGACACTATTGGGAGTCAGGGGAATCTCGATTTTGTCGGAACCGGGTTCCTTCGATTCGACAATCAGCTTCCGTGGCGGGTTCGCCAGCTCGGGATATTGGTAGCAGGAGAAAATCGCGATGAATGACTCGTCTGCCAGATCAAGGGCCTGGTCGGAATGACTGCCCATGCGTGTGTACGCGTTCGTATAGGTTTCGATGAGCGCGTTGTTGAATTCCGCCGAAAGTGACGCGGTGTCCCGAATCTGCCGTGCCAGTTTTTCATGCACCGGTCGGAAGCATTGCGCCGGGGCGTTGTATCTGGTGGTCGTGCGCACGATGGGTATGCAACCTGTCTCGTCGGGCTTTACCAGCACCGCGCCCTGCCTGCCTTTTCCCACGTCTTCAAACCGAACCGATGCGAGCAGTTCTTCAAAAAGATTGCCTTCGGTATTGAGGGTGTAGGCCCGCATCTCGTCCGTAATCTTAAATTTGTGGGGCAATGTAATCTCCCATGTTCATGCTGAAGGGAATGTCATCGCCATAGTCGATCCGGGCCGGGGTCCTGTTCTCCTCCGCATACAACTTGCGCAGTTCACTCATGCCTTCCGGCGTGGGCGGTGCCAGTTCCACCAGCTTCCCGTCCAGCTTGAGGAACGTCCGGCCATGTGCGTGAACGGCCTCGGCGTTCGAACACCGAACCACATACCCCAGGCGGGTCGGGAGCAACTCGGCGTCCAGCGTCGATGGCCGAATCTCGTGCGTATAGAGCCGGTTCGTGGACAGCGGCATGAAAAATACCGAATCGGGATACAGCGTCAGGGTGAACTGTGCGGGAAGGTTTCCTTCGGGGTTTTTCACGCCCGGCTCTTTGAGACGAAAGTGGAGTCTGGTCAGCCCGCTGATGCCTTTATGGCCGTAATCAAAGGCATCGGTGGTTAAAGGGCGTAGTTGGTCGAGTTGGTCGTAGAAGGTACAGAAGGCCATGATCCCATTTTCAGGCATGTCCTTGGTCTTGTCCGCGTGCGCCGAGATTTTGGCCTTGGACTGCTTGTGCTCCGTGGCGGCGGGCGTGTTGGCGTAGGTCTGGGCGAGGACGTGATTCAGCTCCGCATGGTTCTGGAAGATGCAGGCTGCTTCCCGGTTCAGGGCATCGACGATGTGCAGGTCGGTCGCACGAAAGTTTTCGGTCGGGCCGGAGAGATTCGTGGAACACCGGAGCAGGCGGAAGTGGAGTTCCTCGCCTTCCTGCCTGACGGGCGTCAGATAGATCCCCGTACGATGGGCCGTC